>JAGONZ010000053.1 GCA_017992755.1 Candidatus Buchananbacteria bacterium
CCAGATGGCGAGCGTTACCATGAGGAATACAATAGCCTTGATGCAGGACACCAAGGCTATGATGAGGAAGAAGAGGAACGAGAATTCTAGATAATTATTCGAGAATCACTCCTGACAAATATTCCATTGTCTTGCGTGAAGTGATCACATTCATCAAATAGTCTTTATACTCTTTGCTGGTAATCTGCTGTTCAACGTCTGGATTGCCGGCATATCGTGCGATAGTCTGCTCAATCTCTTTTTGAACATCTGCATCAGTAGCAACAATTTTTTGTACGTTTGCAACTTCGCGAAGCAAGAGTGCGCTCTTCACGCGAATCAAAGCCTGCGGCGCGAAATCTAACATGAGATCGCCGCGGGTTTTTTTCAAATGGGTTAAATAGTCTTCGAAGGTAAGTCCCTGCTGTTGAATATTGTGCTCAAGTTCATTGATCATCTTGCGCGTTTCTGCGTCAATCAATGCATCAGGGATTTCACCAAAGGTACTCTTCTCGATCAGTGCGTTCAACACCGCCTCTTCATTCTTATGTTCTGCGGCATGTGTTGCCTCGTGGACCAAATTGTCGCGCATCTTGTCTTCAATATCTTTCATCGATCCAAAGCCACCAAGCGACTTCGCAAAATCTTCGTTGAGCTCTGGCAATTCACGCTCAAGCACGGACTTAATGGTAACGGTAAAATCTACTTCTTTACCAGCCAACATTTTTTCATGGTACTCTTTTGGGAATTCAAGCTTGAATTTTTTTTCTTCGCCAGACTTCAGACCAACAAGATTGTCTTCAAAACCAGGAATGAAATTTCCTTCGCCGATCACCAATGGATAATTTTCACTGGCGCCATTTTCAACTGGAATGTGGTCCAAAAAACTTTTGAAATCAATTTCAACTTTATCTCCTTTTTGCGCTGCACGATCAACCGCCTTTTCGCTCGCGCGCATTTCACGTAACCGCTCGATTGACTTGGCAACCTCGGCTTCGTCAACAGCGACTGGTTCTTTTTTGATTTTGATTGCAGAAATGTCTGGCAATTTCACCTCTGGCAAAATATCAATAATAACTTTGTAAACGATTGGGTTACCAGGAACAAGGGTAACTACGTCAACGCGCGGCGAACCAACCGTCATGAGTTTGTGCTCGGTCAATGCGTCAACAAGTGTTTTGCGTACTGCTGGATCAAAGGCCTCTTCATAAACCTTTCCTTCGCCAACGCGCTGAACAATAACTTCATAATCAGCCTTGCCCGGGCGAAAGCCAGGGATGGTTGAATGCTGCGATAAATGAGTAGCCGCCTGCTTCAAAAAGGGCTGATATTCTTCATTAGTGAGGGTAACGGTCAATTCAACCTGCCCTCGGGGTAACTTCTTGATTTCGGTATTCATAGTATAAAAATAATTAAAAAGCGCGAATATTGCGCCAAAATAGCGTACCAAATTTTTAGACGTTCGTCAAAGGTAAAAAAAGAACACCTGAAGGTAGTCTCAGGTGTTAATAACAAGCAGAGGGTACGTGGAAGTTCGCAAGGTAAGAAGCCCCACAGGCTGCTCCTCAAGAAAGGATTGCAGACAGGCTAGCTGACTCGAGGTGACACGTCCAGAAACACCCTTACCTCGACTCTGGGCCAAAAACCGCAATACTCCATGATAGCGTTCGATGACGATTTTACTGTTGCCGAAAGTTACGATGATGCCGTATTTTGTACGACGAAACTGAATACCCGCCGCAAAATCACTGTCGTCAAACACTATCAAGTTACCCATCAAAGCCACCAAGGCGTTTCGCACCACAATGATGTTCATGACCAATTCCTCCTTGGATCAAGACCATACACTACTATAATAATACGCCTATGTCAAGCGTGATACAATAAAAAACTGACTGCTTTCGCAGTCAGTTTTTGAGTTCACTTTGTGAACCGTTAGCGCAACAGCAATGGCGCAATAACAATTGATGCGGTCGCAACGACCTTGATCAAAATGTTTACCGCTGGACCAGAGGTGTCCTTGAATGGATCGCCAACGGTGTCGCCAATAACAGCTGCCTTGTGAGCATCTGAACCCTTGCCACCAAGGTGGCCGGCTTCGATGTACTTCTTCGCGTTGTCCCATGCGCCACCAGTGTTGGCCATGAAAATAGCCATCAGAAATCCGGTAGTCATAGAAGCTGCAAGGAATCCAGCAAGTGCTGGCGCACCAAGCCCAAATCCAACTGCAATCGGCACGACAATAGCGAGGACACCTGGCAACATCATTTCCTGCAATGCCGCGGTGGTTGAAATACTAATACACTGCTTATAGTCTGGCTTACCAGTACCGTCGAGTAATCCAGGGATTTCTTTAAACTGGCGACGAACTTCTTGCACCATTTTGAAAGCCGCCTTACCAACTGACTGCATGGTAAGCCCAGCAAACACGAATGGCAACAAGCCGCCGATGAACATACCAATTAAGACTTTGGCATCAAGTAAGTTTACTGATTCCAAATTTACCGCTTCGGCAAAACTAATTAATAGCACAAGAGCAATCAACGCAGCTGCTGATACAGAGAAACCTTTACCAATAGCAGCGGTTGAGTTACCAACTTCGTCGAGCAACTCAGCGCGAGTGCGTGTTTCAGCACCCATGCCAGCCATTTCTGCAATGCCGGCGGCGTTGTCAGCAATTGGACCATACACGTCGGTTGCGAGCGTAACACCAAGTGAAGCCAACATACCGATGGCGGCCATGGCGATGCCGTACAATCCAGCAAACTCATAAGACACCAAGATTGCGGTTGATACGGCGGCGATTGGTACGATGGTGCTGAACATGCCGGTAGCCAAGCCACTGATGATAGCGGTCGCTGGACCAGTCTGAGCGGCATCAGCGATTTTCTGTACCGGACGATACCGACCAGAAGTGAAGTATTCAGTAGCAATACTGATGACAATACCAGCCACCAGTCCTGACAAGAGCGCCCAGAACACACCGAAGTTACCTGGCAATAAGTAATACACAACGGGAATAGCCAACAAAATAGTCGCCGTGTTTGCTACAAAGATAGCCGCGTTCATAACAATGTGTGGCTTTGGATGATTGAAAAATTTCACTACAACATTACCAATCACCGTGCCGACAATACCCATTGCAGCAATTAATACCGGTACAAACATGGCGTTCACTCCAAAGGTCGCAACAGTTGCGGCACCCAAAGCCATAGCTGAAATAATAGCAGCAACGTAGGTTTCGTATAAGTCAGCACCCATACCAGCAACGTCACCGACGTTGTCACCGACGTTGTCGGCAATGACCGCTGGGTTGCGTGGGTCATCTTCTGGGATACCAGCTTCAACCTTACCTACTAAATCAGCACCGACGTCAGCAGCCTTGGTATAAATACCACCGCCAACACGGGCAAATAACGCGACTGAAGAAGCACCAAAGGCAAAGCCAAACAATGCTTCAATATCTTTAAATACTACATATGAAATAATAACGCCGAGTAATCCGAGAGCGACAATTGCCAAGCCGGCAACGCTGCCAGAAAAAAATGCAGTGCGCAATCCTTCGGCAACGCTCTTCTTTACAGCTTCTGCAGTGCGAACGTTCGCAACAGTAGCAATGCGCATGCCGATATTACCTGCAGCAATAGAAATAAATGCACCGAACACATACAGTCCGGCAGTGACCCAACCAAGCTGCAAAACAAAAGCCATCAGGAGCGCAACTACAACAATGAAAGCTCCAAGAATCTGATACTGACGATTCAAAAAAGTCATTGCCCCTTCATGGATATATGAAGCGATTAGTTTCGCTTTCTCATCCGTGACTGGCATTCTCACAATATAGTATGCAAGCAGTGCGGCGATAACGAGCGCACCAACAGCGATACTACCGGCCCACAATTCAAATGGCATCATACGCGTTAGTCTAAATAAATTATGATTAGTTAGATACTACGAAATGTCGTCCCCGCAGCGCAGAAACGACATTTCAATAAAATATTATTCTTTATTCTCCTCAGCTGGAGCTTCGGTTGATTCTGCTGGCTTTTCAGTTTCAGCAGGAACTTCTTCAGAGACGGCACCATCGCCCTCTTCTTGTGCCACTGCTTCAACATCAACTTTCTCACCTTCATTTGAAACGATGTCAATCTTCCAACCAGTCAATCGAGCAGCAAGGCGAACATTCTGTCCAGCCTTACCAATCGCCAATGATAATTGATCACCGGCTACGGTTGCGGTTGCAGTCTTTGCATTTTCATCAGTATCAATTTGTACAATCTTTGCTGGTGACAACGCATTTGAAATGTACTCGCGAATGTCTTCGCTGTACTTAATGACGTCAACTTTTTCACCCTTCAATTCAGAAATGATAGTCTGGATACGAGCACCGCGCTGACCAATACATGAACCAATTGGATCAATATTTTCTTCGTCAGTCCACACCGAAATCTTAGTACGACTTCCGGCTTCGCGGGCGATTGATTTAATTTGTACCACGCCTGAAGCAATTTCAGGAATTTCCAAATTAAATAACTTGCGAATAATTTCCACGTGGGCTCGTGACACCACAATCTCTGGACCCTTAGTGGTAGAGCGGACAGAGACTACAAATACCTTAACATGCATACCTGGAGTATAATTCTCAGCTCGAATCTGTTCTTCTGGCGGCATAATTGCCGTTAAACGACCGAGGTCAACGAGAACAACTGGGCCTTCACGACGCTGCACTGTACCAACCAAAATTTCACCCTCTTTATCCTTGAACTCTTCGTACATTGCTTCGCGTTCAGTTTCACGCAATTTCTGGATGATAACTTGTTTTGCGGTTTGAGCAGCCATGCGACCAAAGTCACCAGGAATCTCTAATGGTGTTTTGATCTCATCACCAATAGCATATGTTTTTTTAATTGCTTGAGCGTCTTTTAACTGGATATCAGTCTTCGGGTTAAAACGCTTAATCTCTTCGCCATTCTCATCAATCTGAGGTGCGACATGCTGCTCAGTCTCTGCTTCGGCCGCCGCCAACTCTTCTTCCGGCACATCATCAACAACCGTCTTG
>JAGONZ010000008.1:0-3818 GCA_017992755.1 Candidatus Buchananbacteria bacterium
CCTCAATGACGGTAAAGGCGCGCGCACTGTTGAACTGAATGACGACGAACACTTACTAATTCGCGAACTCAACTTATTAACATCCAAGCCATTGATCTACGCTTATAATGTTGACGAAAGCGACGCTCGTTTGCATGACGAATCAGTATTGGCAATCTCCGCCAAGATTGAAGCCGAAATTTCTGAACTCGACCCAGCAGAAGCCGCAGAATATTTACAAACACTTGGACTGAGCACTTCTGGCCTTAATCGATTAATTCGTCGCGCGTACGAAGCACTTGATTTGATTACGTATTTTACTTCAGGTGATACCGAAACTCGTGCTTGGACAATCAAACGTCATACCAAGGCACCGCAAGCGGCTGGTGCGATTCACACTGATTTTGAAAAAGGCTTTATTCGGGCCGAGGTTATCAATTGGAAAGACTTTGTAGATGCCGGTGGTGAAGCTGGCGCTCGTGATCGTGGTCTCTTGCGACTTGAGGGTAAAGAATATGTTTTCCAAGACGGCGACACCACTCACTTTAGATTTAGCGTCTAAACTATGTTTGGCTGGGACGACGACAAAAAATTAAGCATGCTCCTCTACGCCATCGGCGTCCTGGCAATCTTTGTAGTGATTGGCGTTTGGGAAACAGTGATTGAACCAGCCGTTATTTTTGCGACAGAGAATATTTCAATTACTTGGTAGTGATCACGAAAGGGGCTTCTAATCCCATTCGCTTCAGCACTTCCATTCTCTCTACTTCATCGGTAATCACTCGCGGCTGGCCGTACTCATAAATACGAATTGGAATAATCTCGATCTGCGAGATTTTTTTGTTTTCTACGGTTACTTTTGCCAGGGCGCCTTGTTGGGTTTCCCGAGAGAACATTTGGTCGAACACTAAATTACCTAGGGAATAAATAATCGGTTTACCCTGATAAATCTCCGTTGTCTGTACCCAGTGCGGATGATGGCCGATTACTAGATCAGCGCCCGCATCAGCTGCGGCGCGGGCAAAGCCTGTTTGTTGCCAATTCGGTTCAGTGACATATTCAGTGCCGGCGTGCATTTGAACCACAACAATATCAACTTGCGGCCGCAAAGCAATCACGTCTTTCTTTAATAAATCAATATTCATATTAGCAACGCCTGGAGTTGTCTCAGACGCCACGTACATATCCTCTGGATAGGCGTAACTGAGAAACCCATAGCGGACGCCATCGCGCTCAATGATTACCGGCTGATGCGCCTCATTGATATCATTCCCGGCGCCAGCATATTCAATACCGGCGTCTTTAAGAATAGCGAACGAATCGCGCATGCCCTGAATGCCCTGATTCCCAAAATGATTGTTGGCGAGCGTCGCGACATCAACGCCTGCGAGCGTTAGCCCGGCAACCGCACGAGGATCAGCGTCGAAAGAAAATGAACCGGTGAGCACTACATGATCCCCGGTTTTCGAAAATGGGGACTCGAGATTAATAGCGGTAATATCGGCTGAACTCATTAATGGCGCCAGCTCTCGAAATGGCCAGGCGTAATCATTGCGTTTAACTAGTTGTTGACCGACGACGCGCGAAAGCATCACATCACCCCCAAAGATTGTCGTTTGTTTCTTTGGTTCAGGAGATTCAGTTGTTGGTTTATCATGTAGAAGAGCCGAACTAATATCATTAGTCGGTTTTACACTTGAAGATATCGTGCGTTTACTATTCAGTAACACATAGCCGCCAACGCCAACTCCAATAATAATGGCAATAATCCCAACGGTCAGAATTATTCGCAACGTACTCATGCTTTTTCTAAGATAATAATTTTCCGCCACACGTGCTGGCCTTCGCGATGATACAGTAAATGATTATCGTCGTGGCGTTTAAATTTTTTGAACTCTGGAAATTGCTCTACGCCCAAATAATATATTTGATTGCCTACGTGCCACTCAGGAATTACCATTACTACTCGACCGCCAGCTACCAACACCTTGAGAAATTCTTGGAGTGCGGCTTGATACAGTGGACGCAAGTCAGAAATGATTTTAATCACGCGCGCTTCCGGTTCATTACCATGTAAGGGCGGACCCAGGTACGGTTCGGTAACAATCGCTGTCACTGATTGCGGCGCTACCACTTTTGACAAGCCATCAACTGACTGCTGATGAAGCGTCACTTCCGGTGAACACCGTAAGTGTTCAGACAGCCAATTCAAATTAATTTTGGTATCCGTCACCGCTTTTTGCGAATTGTCACTCCCGATTAATTGCCGATACCCGAGCGCCAACGCTTCCGTAAGTACCGTACCCGATCCACAAAAAGGATCAAGGATCACGCTTTCACGCGGTGCCTGCGCTAAATTAACTAACATTCTAGCTAACTTTGTTGGCAACATTCCGGAGCGCGAATCACTCGCCGGTCGTTTAAACTCTCGAAAGGCGTCGGCTTTATAATTTTGTACCGCTCGCGTGAGCGCTACATGTTTTGGGGTGACAATTATTTCTTGGCACTTATTTTCACGTACAATTACCGATGACAAAATCGGCTCTTTCGATGTCACCAATCGTGAACCAATCCCTTGCTCTTTCAGATGACGCTTAATTTCCATGCCCAACCGATTCGAAGCTTTCGTATAAAAGCTCAAGCCAAAGATCAGTTTGCCGCTGCGATGTCCTTTAGCTAACAGTTCAGCCAGTTGGCGCTCATCAACTCGACTGCCAATAACTTCAGCAATTTTAATCGTCCCGCCGAGCCGTTCAATTAAACGTTCAGGGTTGTGGATCAGGGATGACACTAAATCAATTGCCTCGCTTAGACGTTCAAGCTTTGCTGTTGGTAACAGCGATTGAACCTCAGCCCGAGAGAGCTCTGGATGGTTGCCGTAAATGAATATGTAGTTCATGAAATTTCAAATTTTTAATTTTGTAATTTTTAAGTAAGCTCTAAATCAAAATTCTTTAAAAGTTTGCGCTTTATAATTTATTTAAAAATTTGGAATTTGGAATTAAAAATTACCACCGACCCTTGACCATACCATAATTACTTAATTTAGTATAGCAATCTTCCCCCAGATGGTCACCTTGACAGCTTGAGCTCACCCTGCTATACTCTGCTTACAACTTACTAACTGTCTTCCCCCGCCTTCCAGGCGATCATCCTGAACTCGATTCAGGAAAGACACCAGATCTCAAGATTGGTGTCTTGGGATTTTTTTAATAAACACATGCAAAATTACGAATTGTTATATATCATCAGCAACAAGTACACTGAAGCCGAACTTGATACGGTCCGAGCCAAAGTTAACGGCCTCCTTACCAAATACGGCGCCGTTATTGGCTTTACTGACTTTATGGGTCGCCGCAAGCTGGCCTACCCAATCGACCATGAAGCCCATGGGTACTACATTTTGACCGAATTTGAAATCGAAGACGGCACCGTCTTACAATCATTGACCAACGATTTGCGTCTCGATAAAGAAGTCGTCCGGGCCCAAATGATTGCCAAACCAAAAATTACCAAGGACGAAATCGAACGATTCAAGCGCCGCCAAGAAGCCGAAACTAAAGCGGCTAACGCTGAGCCAGAAGATGAGACCAGCGACAAGCGCGACCGCCGCCATCCACGCCCAACCACTGGCCGCGAAAACCAGTCAGCTCCTAAAGCTCACAGCGAAGCTGCTCCTAAGGCAGAAACAGCTGAAGAGCCAGAAGCAACTGAGGTCGCTGCGCCAAAAGTTGAGAAGGCTGACCAAAAACCAGCTAAGAATCTGGATGAGAAGCTTGATGAATTACTCCAGAATGACGTGGAATTGTAATCGAAGCGTATTGCTGATAGCATATAGC
>JAGONZ010000008.1:3918-19040 GCA_017992755.1 Candidatus Buchananbacteria bacterium
GAGGTCGCTGCGCCAAAAGTTGAGAAGGCTGACCAAAAACCAGCTAAGAATCTGGATGAGAAGCTTGATGAATTACTCCAGAATGACGTGGAATTGTAATCGAAGCGTATTGCTGATAGCATATAGCGTATAGATTAACCCTCTAAATCAATTCTATGAATCTCAACAAGGCAATCATTATTGGTAACTTGACCCAAGACCCAGAAGTTCGGACCACTCCGAACGGTCAGTCAGTCGCCTCGTTCACCATTGCCACTAACCGTGTCTGGAACAATCCTCAAGGCCAAAAGCAAGAACAAGCGGAATTCCATAACATTGTTGCTTGGGGCAAATTATCAGAGATCGTGGGGCAATATCTCGGCAAAGGCCGTCTCTGCATGGTCGAAGGCCGAATCCAAACCCGCAGCTGGGATGACCAAGCCGGGAACAAAAAGTACCGCACCGAGATTATCGCTGAAAACATTCAGCTCGGGCCACGCGGTCAAGGTGGCGCTCCTGCCAGCGGCAATGCAAGTAACAACAACTTCAGCAACAATCGCCAAGCAGCACCAGCAGCCACTAACAATTCTGAAGACGACGAAATTAAAATTGAAGACATCCCATTCTAACCTAATCTATGGCTAACCAACAAAACAACCGACGCCGCGGACGCGAGAACAACCCCCTGCAAAGCGAAGGGTACTGCTTCTTCTGCGTCAACGAACTCGATGACATCGACTACAAAAACACCACCTTATTGCGCCGGTTCATTTCTTCATACTCGAAGATCGTCCCCCGCAAACGCAGCAACGTCTGTGCCAAGCACCAACGCAAATTGTCACAAGCAATCAAGCGCGCCCGCATCATGGCTTTGCTCCCGTTCGTTACTCGATAATTGCATCGCCTCCTCACCCTCCCCTAGTTTAGGGGAGGGTCAAACTTTCTAAACTATGATCTCCACTCTTAACGACATCAAAAAAGGTCTCAATATTGATCACGAAGGCGAACCCTACGTGGTGGTTGAAGCTAACTTCGTCCGGATGCAGCAACGTAAGCCAGTCATGCAGACGAAGATGAAAAACCTGCTCTCAGGCAAGGTAGTTGAAATTAACTATCACCCGGGCGATAAGGTTCAAGAAGCTAACCTCTTGCGCAAAAAAGTTGATTACCTCTACAGCGACAGCAGCGGCTACAACTTCATGAGCACTGATGACTTCGAACAGTTCACGTTGTCAGTAGAAAACATTGCCGATAAAGCTGGATACTTGAGAGAAGGCGACAAAGTGGATGCCTTGTACTTCAATGGCAATCCGGTCTCCGTTTCCTTGCCAGCCAAAGTCCAATTGGAAGTAGTCTCAGCTCCAGATGGCGTCAAAGGCAACTCCGCCCAAGGCCGCGTCATGAAGACCGCCCAAGTGGCTACCGGCATGAATGTGCAAGTGCCAATGTTTATCAACGAAGGTGACGTCATTATCATCAACACTGACACAGGCGAGTATGTCGAACGGGTGCAGAAGTAAAGATTAGCAAATATAAAACGGCCGTTAAGGCCGTTTTATTGTCGTTAGAAAATCAATAGAATTACTGATATGATACCCGTATGATTATGAATTTCATTCACACTACTAGCAAAGTCATAATGCAACCAACCAAACTCAAAAAAAGTCATCGTAAGGGTTCAACCCCGTTACTCTCGCGAATACTGCCAAACATTGCCCTGCGTATTGGTGCTACTATTACAGTTGAACCAGAATGGGGTATTGTCGGACAGATCACCTTTAAAGATGGTCGCCGCCGGTACTTCCATTACTCTACGCTAGACCTCAATCCCATGGGCGCCTCAGAGATTGCCCGCGATAAAGATTTTGCGAGCTTCTTCATGGCAGATATGGGCTACCCAGTAGTACCCGGAGAAAAGTTTTATTCGAAGCGTTGGTGCCAAGCGATCGGTTCTGATCGGGATATTGATGCAGCGTATCGCTACGCCAAAGAGATTGGCTTCCCGGTTTTCGTTAAGCCCAACAGCCGTAGTCAAGGCATCGCTGTCGCTCAGGTTCACACCAAACGTGAATTCTATCGGGCGATGCGCCTTGTCTTCGAACACGATCGCGTCGGCTTAGTGCAGCAACCAGTATCAGGGCGAGATTACCGGCTCGTCGTGCTCGACAAGCGCATCATTTCTGCATACGAACGCATCCCGCTAAGCATTGTTGGCGACGGACGCTCCTCGATTAAGCAGCTATTGCGCCGCAAACAAAAACAGTTTGTCGCCTCGAGCTGGGATACTCGACTCGATCTGACCGACCCACGTCTCGGGCGCAAACTTGCTCGCCAAGGTTTAAACCTGCACTCCATTCCAGCCAATGGGGAAATGATCTACCTACTGGACAATGCCAACCTTTCAACTGGCGGCGATTCCGTCGACGTCACTGACCTGGTTCATCCGAGTTTCCGACGGCTAGCGATCAACCTGACACGTGACATGGGGCTCCGGTTGTGTGGCGTTGATCTGATGATCGACGGCGATATTAGCCAGAAGCCAGGTACGTATTGGGTACTGGAAATCAACTCGGCACCGGGCCTAGATCACTACGTCAAAACAGGGCCAAAGCAAGAGCGTATCGTCGAAGACCTCTATCTAGAGGTACTCAAGAGCATGGAAACAGCCAAATAAAACAATGTCGAGGCATCCCTACGCCTCGGCATTTTCCATTATGAGATTAATCACTTCTGAGAACGATACACGTATTTAAAAATATCTTGTTGAGGATCGAATGCTAATTTTTTAGAGTTCGGATTAACAGTTTCAATAAATTGAACCGGGGCCTCTGAGATAACCGCGAGCGGTGTTTGTTCAGCCCCTTCACCCATCATTAGCACAGCCGCCGCTGCCAAGGCATCAGCACAGTTAGATACTGTATCTCGGCTTGTACGTCCAAAGATATCCCTTTTCCCGACGTAGCTTTTAAGTGGTTTATAGCCAGCAAAGCCAACCGCCCGCCCAATGGTACCGACACGCAATGGGACGCTCTTAGTGTCGGTGATGAGCACTCCTAATCGCTGAAGCTTAAAGTGTTTTTTAAGGGCTCGACGTAACTGCTGAGCGGCAACAAACGGCTCATGCGGCATTAAAATTAATTGATGACCCGCATTTGATTCATCAATACCAGCATTGATACACCAACCGTCATCAGTTAAGGTTAAAAATGCCCAGGGTGTTTTAATTACACGGCGCGACTCACACTTAATTAGTTTTTGTTTGTCTTCCAGCTTACCAACTCGTCCTTGAGCCAAAGCCACAATCTTTGAAGTAACCACAACGATATCACCTTCTTGCAGTTTTGGTAAATTTTTGATGACAAAAGCTTCAAGCCTATCATCTTGCTTAAATAATGAAGTTTTAATACTAGTTATATTCATGCTTGCACAAAGGGACAGATTGATATCTGTCCCACAGTCCCTACCAGTTAAAAATCAAATATTTATCCCTCAATTGGTGGTACTTCGTCATCATCTTTCTTATCAAAGTCCCGTGGTGCATCTTTGGCTTCCGCCCAAACTTGTTTGCGAATTGTGGCCATCAATTTTGGATTCTCTTTGAGATAACGCTTCACGTTTTCGCGGCCGGTGCCGAGTTTTTCTTCGCCAAATGAATATGAATTACCAGATTTCTTGATTGCCCCAAAGGCCACGCCCGTATCAAGCAAATCGCCGGAGAGCGAAATACCTTCGTTGTACATAATGTCGAATTCGCAGGTTTGGAATGGTGGGGCGACTTTGTTTTTCACAATCTTCACCTTGACGCGATTACCAATATTTTTATCGCCTTGCTTAATTTGGGCACTGCGACGAACTTCGATACGCACCGATGAATAGAACTTCAGCGCCGTACCGCCAGTTGTTGTTTCAGGATTACCGAAGAACACGCCGATCTTCAAGCGAATCTGGTTGATGAAAATAACCGTGGTCTTACTCTTAGAAATTGCCCCAGTTAATTTACGCAACGCTTGGGACATCAAGCGCGCCTGGAGACCCATGTGCGAATCGCCCATATCTCCTTCGATTTCCGCTTTTGGTACAAGCGCGGCTACGGAATCAAGGACAACCACATCGACTGCGTTTGAGCGCACGAGCGTTTCCACGATTTCCAAGGCTTGTTCGCCCGTGTCAGGCTGAGAGATTAATAGTTCGTTAACATTCACCCCGATCTTGCGGGCGTAGTCTGGATCCAAAGCATGTTCAGCATCGACGAATGCAGCGACGCCACCAACCTTCTGCACTTCAGACACGATGTGCTGAGCCAGCGTCGTTTTACCAGAGGCTTCTGGCCCAAAGATTTCGATAATGCGGCCACGGGGAACGCCGCCGACACCGAGCGCTAAATCAAGCGACAAACAACCAGTAGGAATTGCTTCCACCTGCATCGTCTTCGCTTCGCCAAATTTCATAATGGCGCCGTCACCGAAGCGTTCTTTGATCTGATTAATCGCCCCTTCAACAGCTGCAAATTTACCTGAATCGTCTGTTTGTATCTTTTTTGGCATAGTGGAATTTATGAATTACTATTCCTCGACGTCGTCACGATACAGCACGTGCAACTCTTCAGTGACACTGCGACCATAGCGTTTCTTGGCTGTTATCTTAATCAAATTCAGCCCTTTTTGCAAGTCGATGGTGGTCTCAAAACGGCCTTCGGTCGTAATCGGCACTGGCTTGTTATTGATAACGACTTCAGCTTCTGGCTCTGACCGGCCATTGACTACCAATTGCGGCACACCCACACTTGTACCATCTGCAGGCGCCTCGACCGCGAGCATTGGGGGTAAAAAAATCCGTTCAATTTTGATCACTAGGAAGATGGCGATAGCGATCATTCCGAGCACTACAACTAAACGACGTGTTTGGCGAGCTGTGAGCATCAATTTTCGTCCTGGCACCTGGCCTTGATCAGCTGCCACCCGGTCGAGGGCGGCCGCATCGAGCCCGACATACTCGGCGTAGCGACGACGCAACTCTGGCGCTTCGTCTTTGGGCAATGCGGTGCTGCGATCATGCTCAAGCGCCTCTAAATATTTAAACGGGATCAGCAATTCGCGGGCCGCGGTATCCAAACTGACGCCGCGCTCATGTCGCGCCGCCCGCAAATAGGCGCCAACTGATTGTAACGTGGCGATTTTGTGGGTTCTGATGGCCATCGCTATGTCCACTCATCGTCATCAAAGGCTTTGCGGCCAGCTGTTGACTGTTTTGATTTTGGCTTCGGCTCAGGTTCGGTCTCTACCTCTGATTCATCATCAACTACTTCTTCCTCGTCCTCAGCTTCGTCCTCTGACTCATCACCTTCGTCTTCAGTTATTACCTCTTCTACCTCATCTTCATCAGCAGTTTCGACGTCATCCTCAACTTCTTCTGGGGTCGCTTCAGCAATTGGTTTACTGTCAAAGAATGCTTCCGCCGCCTCAGTGACTTCAGCCTCTGATGGCAACTCATCAAGCTCGTTTGGATCACGTGGGGCTTCAGCCGCCTTAAAGACAACTACTGGCTCAGGTTCGTTGAGATCTTCGGCGTAGGCAGGTTCTGGGGGAATATTGAGCTCGCCTTCTAAGTCATGCTCACGAGCTGCAAATTGGACGGCACCGACACCGCCGAGGCGATCGAGGAAAATCTCCCGGGCTTTGGCACCATCGGCAGGGCCAATGACGCCCTGAGCTTCCATCAGATCAAGCAAACGGGCTGCGCGAGCATAGCCGACCTTGAGTCGTCGCTGCAGGAGTGACGCTGAGGCTTTGCCCGACTGACGAATCACATCTTTAGCTTCTCCAAGTAGTGGGTCGGCATCATCACTGACGCCACCCAAGGCGCCGGTTTGAGCATTAGTTTCCAGGGCTTCAATATATGTGGCCTCGCCTTGGTCTTTGATGTAACCAATCACATCATGAATTTCTTTGTCGGATAAATACACACCCTGAATACGCTTTGGTCGGGATGTTTCTGGTCCGAGATATAACATATCACCGCGACCAACCAGCTTTTCAGCGCCAGGACCATCAAGAATGGTGCGAGAATCAATAGCTGACGCGACTGAGAACGCGATACGCGCTGGAATATTCGCCTTGATTAAACCAGTGATAACTTCAACTGATGGGCGTTGTGTGGCTAAAATCAAATGGATACCAACAGCACGGGCCATTTGTGCCAAGCGAACAATCCCGGCTTCAATATCGTTTGATGAGGTCGCCATCAAATCGGCTAATTCATCAATGACAATCACGATGTACGGCATCACGTCTTTGGTCCCCTGATTGTATCCTTCAATGTTACGCTTGCCAGCTTTGGATAACACTTCAAAGCGGCGTTCCATTTCAGTGACTGCCCACTTAAGCGCGCCAATGGTTTTCTTGACGTCAGTAATAACTGGCGTCAACAAATATGGGATGTTGTTATACGCTGGCAATTCAACACGCTTCGGATCAACCAAAATAAACTTCAACTCATCGGGACTGTTTTGAAACAGCAAACTCATAATGATCGAATTCACACACACCGACTTACCCGAGCCAGTGGCACCAGCAATCAATAAATGCGGCATCCGATCGAGCTGCGCAAAATACGGCAAACCGCTGACATCTTTACCAAGCGCAATCATCAGGTTATTGCTGCGGTCTTTGAATTCTTTCGATGATAACAAATCAAACATTGTCACTTTGGCGGCAATTTGATTTGGGATCTCGATACCGACCAGTGATTTTCCTGGGATTGGTGCTTCGATACGCAACGGATGAGCTGCGAGCGACAACGCTAAATCACTGTTAAGATTAGTAACTTTCGATAAGCGAATACCCTCCGCTGGGCGCAATGTGTATTGGGTCACCGTTGGCCCAATATTAACGCCACTCATTTCTACTGGGATGCCGAAGTTCGCCAAGGTGCGCTTAATAACTTCTTGGTTTGATTTAATGTCGCCACTGGTCGGCTTACCGCTCCGACTCGTGAGCAACTCAAGTGGCAATTCGATTTTCTTCCCAAATTTCTTTGGCGGCGCTACAGCCAAGGCTGGTGCTACAGGCATTGGCGGCACGTCATCGGCAACCTCCGTCGCCCGAAATTCTGGTTCGTCCTCTTCAGACTGATTGTCCGGTTCATCAACTTCTTCTGCAACCACATCTTCATCCTCAGTTGGTTCGATTTCTGTGGTTCGTCGTTCCGCAAAGTAGGTCTGGATCGTCATCCACGCCTTGTGCCCAATCGCCCCAATAAAGCTCGCCAAACGGAGCGGCCACATCAAGCCATACAGCGAGGTTTCAAAGGTCAAAAGCAGCCCAATCAGGACGAGGGCCAACATAATCACGATCGTGCCCCAAAGGCCAAAAAATCCGCCCAGGGTGGTCGTAACCATATATCCTAAATACCCGCCACCCAAGCCATCACGGGCGGCTCCGGCGGCAATTTCTGGCGCATAACGCACGTGCCACAGCCCACACGCACCGACGAGCAACGTGATCGCGCCGATATAATTAATCACTTTAACCTGGTATAAATCACGGCGCAGCAAGAAATAGCCGACAGCAATCAAAAGCAACGGGAATAACCAGCGCATTGCCCCAAAGGCGAGCGCCAGACCATGAGCCACTAACTGCCCAAAAGAACCGGATAGGTCAAATAAGCCCAGTAAACAAATAACTCCAATGACAAACAGGCAGATGGTAAAAATCCCCTGCTTAGTTTCAGCGCTCAGCTCGATTGATTGGATCCAGCTGAACGGATTAAATACGGCATTCCCACCGCGGCGCTGTCGTCGACGTCGTCCCATATTGGTCTAGTGTAGCATTTTTAAGGCCAAAAGTCAGGCTCAAAATTCTAGCCGAATTGATCCTCTTTTGGCAGTTCTGGCGAGTGAGTTGCTTTCGGTTCAGTTGGTGTTGTTGGTACCACTGGCGACTGGTCTACTGGTGCCGTTGGCGCTTGAACTGTTGGTGCCGCAGCCGGGTTACTAGACTCAGCAGCTGACGGTGGTTCAGCTGGAGCTAGATCCGATACTGAAATACCTTGTACTGGCAATGGTTCGTTTACTGTTGGAGATACTGGCGATTCTGCTGGAACACGGACAGCTCCACCCGCCTGCCACATAACAGGCATATCGGGCAGGGAGCTATCCCTACCAACAACACTGGATGCGGGCGGTTCCCGAACCGCCCCTACGACTGGCACCGATGCATCAACCGGCACCGATGCATCTTTGCCTGTGCTATCTGCCATCGGCGATTCGCTATTCGCAATAACTCCGCCCTGGCCTTTTGACAACCCAATATCATAGCTAACCAACGGCGCCTGAGTGTTTGGCTTAATCGTCACAATCCCAGTGCGGCTAGTGGCGTAGCCATCTTTATCCGCAGTCACGTAGTATTGGTTACCGCCAGCAATAAAGCCGTACCGTCCATAGCGATCAGTGACATACGCTTCGAGCATGCGATTATACTCTGGTGAGAAAATACGAGTGACCGCATTTGCCAACGGCTTATGTGATACGCGATCATAGACAACGCCCCAACTCTTTGATCCCAAGGTTCGTCCAAGACGGTAGAAGATAACAAAGATAATTGCGTGAGCAATCACTAAACTACCCGTGATCCAATTTGGATTAATCGCAAACATACCAATTGCTACCAGTGGTCCCAGATATGCCAAGACTCGGTGCCAGCGCTGGTGACGGTAACGAGCAAATATTTGAGCATTAGTCAGGTCTTGGCCATTAGGATCAAGAGGGATGTTAAATACGATCGCACCGCGATTACCCTCAGTAATCGTCACCGGACCGCCATAATATAAATCATGGTATTGTTGGTCCTCGGTGGCGCCTTTAAGTAACTTGGATGGGAACTGAAAACCAGGTTTGGCAACTTCCAAATAATACGTGCCGCCATCAACAAGGAACGTATACCGACCATCGCGATCAGTGATCTTTGATTTTAATAAACGCTTAGTGGTGGCATCCAATAAACGAACCATTGCCAAGTCAATTGGCTGCTTAGTAATGGAATTATACACAATACCCCACCCTTTGCGCCGGCGACGGCTCAACCAGAACAGCGGTTCGGTAAATAACGATTGGAACCAGACCAAGAAATTCCACCACGGCACTGCCAGAGCAGTGCTGAGAGCCGTCACGCCCAAGCTGACTGAAGCTAACGGCAGTGTTGTATCCTGAACTACAGGAGAATTAATAAACGCGGCCACCGCTGGCAAAATCACGGCCTCGGATTGCAAAATAATACTCGCATTCACAACAGTGTTCGCAATATAGATTTTTTCTCGCTGAGTGATATAACCAGAACTGGAGACCTCCAGCGTATAGTTGCCATTGGGCACCACAAAAACATACCGCCCATCTGACGTTTGGACAGGGTTCGACATCCCACTTTGGGTCACGAGCTGTCCATCACTATCGTACAAAGTCACTTGAGCATTTAGCAACTTGCCGCCGGAGTCGGTAACCCGTCCCCAGGGCACGGCATCTAATTGCCAACTGCCGGTGCCAATGGTGTTATCCTCGAAAATAACAGAGATTTCAATTGGGTATCGGTTCGACGTCGGCGGCGTCATTGTGGTGGCGCGATAGCTCCCTGTACCAGCATCATAGCTGAGCAAGTAGGTTTGACCGTTAAAGCGGGCAGCAATCGCCCGCACCGGCTTGAGAATTAATGACTGATCAACAACAATTGATAATTGGTACGCAACTGGCAGTGTAAAGGCACTCGCAATTACTGGCAGTTTGAAGGTTTCGTTGTGGGTAAAATAATTAGAGTCAATCAGGACATTGGTCGGCTGACAGTCAGGACATAATTCTTCCGGCTCTTCAATCACCGTCGGCGTCGCCATGACGCACCCACAATTAGCCACCTGGCCATCATTGTAGCGGACAAGACTCGTGTAATAATTAAGCCCGTCAAGCGGCGATGCATCAAGATAATACTCGGCCACGCCACTATACACCACACTACCGCCGGTCGTGCCCGTCAAACAGCGCGTATCTCGGCGCCACTCAACACCTTGAAACGTAAACTCAGCATTCGAAGTTGGGTTGCGCCAAGTGACTTCAATTTGACCTTCGCTGCCCTGAGCTGAAGACAACGCGATACATTGCGCTGGAGCTATAGGCACGGTCACACCCACGCAGACACCAGAACTGTACTCACCGTACGAATTTTTTGTAAATAATTTATATTGATAATTCTGGCCGCTTTGCAGGCCCGAGTCAGTTACTTGACTGCCAGTAATCTCCCCAACCAAGGTGCCATCACTAATCCCGGCCGCTGCACAATCAGTTGCCACGCGAATGACGCGCGTAGCACTCCTTTGAAAATCATGATCGGCATCAGTCGCTGGATTAGTCCAGCCAATCGTGGCAGCAGTATTGATACTATTTGCCGTTGCCGAAAGGACATCAGGTACTAAACGCGATGCGTTATCATAAACCGCGCTACTATATAAGCCGCCGCTCGTATAAATACAAGCGCTATACCCATAGTCAGTGCCGACCGTGCCTGGGTTTTCAATGACAAACGTTTCGGAGGCGCTCACCTGCTTAGCGGTGCGACTATCAATTGCTACTGGGTTACTGCTCGGACAACTCGAAACAGCGCCGCGATAGATAATTACGCCCGCAATATCTGAATAATCTGGATACGTGATAGTAGCAGCAATCGTGCGGCCCGTAGCCGCAACACCCATTGTTGGGGCCGGCACGACACAGTTAGTTGTAAACTGTGCGGGCGCTGCCGACGCGCTCTGGGATCCAGCTCGAGCCGTTAGACGATATTCATACGTTGTTTGCGGTAATAGTGAAGTAACCGTATCGAGATGATTGATCGCTGATGGTATCTGTACGATAACCGAACTTCCAGGATCAGCTTGTGGCCAATAGGTAAGCGTGCCGGTGGTAGTACTCGCCGTGCCATCAAGCGCTCCATACCATGAAATCGTTGCTTCATCACAAGCAGCAGTCGCTGTCAGGTCGACAATGGTGAACACGGGAGTATGCCCACCGCCGCAACTGTCACCGAGACAGCCGGTCGTCGTCGTGCTCTCAATTGTGGCGTTAATATTAACCCCACTACCTGTAGTCGCGCTCCGAACGCTAGTACCGGCACTTAAAATGCCGACACCAATAATGGCGCTGAGAATAATGAGTGCTAAATATTTCATGATCGTCGATACTGGTTAGCCACCAGGCCAAGTCCAATGAGTAACCCAATGCCAATCACTGCTAACAATCGCCAGTCATACAACCACACTGTTTGCGGGACTGACTGAATCGTTGTGCCATCAGTTAGGGTAACTTCGGCATATGTTTGCCAAGGCCCAATCGGCAGTGACGCAAGCGTTGAAAATAAAGTTGAGCTTGCTAACCCGGTCACTTTCAATGTCCGTTGACTCCCGGGCAAAATGGTTATTTGATCTTCGCTGACTGGCACGGCAGCAACAACGTTACCGAAGGCGTTTTTGATTACGACCGAACCTTCAGGCTGGAGATGAACGGTGCCAGTATTGTTAAGCGTCATTGTAAATGATACTGGCAACTGACCGCGCAGGGCAGTGGCGGCAAAGTTTTCAATGGTGAGCGATCGTTTAATATCGCCGAGTACCGTCAGAAAAATCAAAGCGCCGACACGTGTGCGAATATTGGCTGCGCCTGGTTGAGTTGCCATCGTTTGGGTTTCGACCACGAGCGCTAAATAGACGCCGCCAGCATCGGCGGTTGGCGGCACAATGACTTCAAACGGCACATCACGCGACTCGCCCGCGGCCAATTGAAGTTGAGTAACGGCCGGCCGAATCCAACTGGCCGCTGTTGGGTCAACAATAAGTTCAGCGCTGCCGCCGTCAACGCGCGGCTTAAAACGTTCAACGGTTAACCGAACGGCTTGCGCCGCATTAGTATCATTCGTAATGGTAATCGTCTCTTGAGCACTCGCGCCAGGAGCAATCACTGGATCATACATCAATGGCGAAATCGTCAAAGCGGCTGCCGGTAGTAGTGGTACCGCCACGAACAATAAGCACAAAGTTAATCCAAAAATCCAGCGCATAATTTAAAAAGTTGCGGTTGCGGTGTACGTCAGGGTCGTACTGTAGTCCCCGGCTGGCTCCGTGCCGTCAATATTGGCAATATAATTAATATCAAAAGTGGTTAAATGTACCGGGTTACTAGCTGCGATAATTTCATCCCCACTTTGATACGCAAACCGCGTCGGGTCATCGTATGGAGATTGGGCACTAGCGATTGGCGCCGTGCCACTCTGGTATTCGGCATTTAATCCAAATTGGCTCGTGCCGGCGGCTGGTAACGCGCTCACATTGCCAATCGGATCAATGCTGTCACTCCCATTCATGAGTGTGGTGCCCGCAACGGTAACGCTCGCTCCGCCTTCAGCGGTCGTACCAAGCGTTAACGTATGACTGGCTGTTTGCGTCGCAGCAATAGACAACTCCCCAAAGTCAATTGAAGCGGAACCAAGAGTTAATGTGAGGGCATCACGGGTCAAATAGCGAAAACCAAAACCGCCGCCATAATTAGTGGATGATGAAAATTGCGATTGCTGGCCAATGGTGTCACTGACCGTATAATTAGTGGAGCTCGAACCCTCACTGCCGCCGTCAGAAATCACATCACCCCAAATTTCATACCCACTCTGGGACGTCATCGCTGCTTGGATGGTAGCTGTCCCCAGTATCAGGAAGACCGCTGCCATGATTGTTATTCTTGTTGCTCTCATAGGTTATTCGGTAGTTGAAGGCTGAGAACTTTCCGTGGCGATTGGCGCGTCTGTAGAAGAAACTTCTTCACTGGAATCTGGGTTGACCACCGTCGTCGGCTCAGTACTTTCGGTGACAATTGGTTCATCCGCGGAAGAAACTTCTTCACTAGAATCAGGATTTACAACCGTGGTTTCGGTGACAATTGGCTCATCCGAATCAGGATTGACAACTGTGGTTTCGGTCACTGGTTCACTGACATCGGATTCTGGCTCAGTGGTATCAGTAGCATTTGTATCCGGCTGATCAATAACCACTGGTTCATCAGTGGTACCCCACGGTGCAATTGCCAACCAGTCAAAGTCAAAATCTTCATCAACCTGGCCATCAATTTTAATTGTAAACCCGGTTTCTGACTTGTCACTCACCCAATACTCACGACCACCTAACGGCCCCTGTGGAGTCAAGATAATTCGGGGAGCCATGAGGTATGGTTCGTCGAAAATAACTTCGATGCTATCCTCATCTTTTTCAATTGTAGCAGTACCGGAAGTATCGTTGCCGAGAGTTAAGTGACCTTCAATTTCGACATCTTCAGAGAAGACGACCTTACTCATAAAGTTAGCCTGGCCGTGCACCGTAATCATACCATAAAAGGTGGCGGTTTGAGTGACGGTCAAGTGATTAAAGCTGCCCGTGCCTCCACCTGAAACAGCTAGTGGAGCAGGCGAACTGGCATTACTTTTCAAAACGTCAACCTCGATGGTTAACTCCTGCATTGCCTTAGTAAGCACCGCCATGATTGCATTTTTTTGAATCGAGCGCGGATCACCATCAGTATTATGTCCAGCAAGGGCTTGATCAATAGCGTCAACTTCTTCGGCAACGAAACCCCACGTAATCGTATTGGTGACATCATTGTTATAAATGAAAGATACGGGTCGCAATGTTCTCAGTGTATCGAGACCATTAATACTGAGGTCGTTGATGTCGTGTTTTACGGTTACTGACGAGGTGTCACAATCACCGCTGGCGGCGTTGACACCCGCTTGTAGCGTTGAATTACCAGCTGCATCAATACACACCCAGCGCGAAGTATCATCGGAAGCCGCAAATGAGCCGACGTCGATCGTGCCATCAATTTGTAAATTTCCAGCCGTTGTGAGAGCGAGCACTTCAGTGGCACCATTGGTAAGGGTGAAATTATTAGTGGTAAGTGCCTGCAAAACCCAGGTATCGGCGACATCATCGCCATCATCAGCATCGAGGTACAATGAGGCAGCCGTTGCTTCAGCGGCTTGTACCTCCAAAGACCCTTCTGGCGCTGTCGTACCAACACCGACACGAGCATTTACCTGATCAACAGTAAAGAAAGAGCCAGTACCTGAGCCCTGGGAATTCATGCCTTGGATATTAAATAATCCTTGATCAGAAGACAGATAGGTTCCACCCTGAGTACTTGTGTCTACTGTTGCACTGCCATCGGCCAAAAGTATTTCCCCTCGGATACCCGATTTCCAAACAGTGAGATGACGATTGGGTGTTGTAGTGCCAATACCGATATATCCACTACTTCTAACGGTCACTGCCTCATTAAATACCCCACCAACGCTAGTACGAAGTCTAAGCCCAATAGAGTTTGAACCGTCTTCCTGAACACCAGAGATAGTGGCTCCACGAATGTTTCCGACGGCGGTACTAGGCGAGAAGAAAATGCCCGCTTCGGTGCTAGCTGTAATTGAGTTATTGCGAATCGTTAAAACATTTGTCTGGCCGGTCACGTTAGTAGTGGTAGCAACATCAAGCATTGAGTAGGGAGCGGTGTTATTAATACCAACGCTACCAACACTAGTGACTCGGAGTCTTTCACTATTATTTGTAGCCAGCACAATTGGTGCTGCTGTGACATTATTTATCCAAAATGAATTAGGGTCTGTCGAATAGCCACTGCCTCTCATATACAGCAGTGCGCCGTTTGCATTAGCGCCGGCATTTATTTCCATACCTGATACTGCAGCGTTACCCGTACTATAATTTTGCAATCTCAACATCCGATAATTGTTGGCGTTGCCGGTATTTTCAACTACTAACTTATCAAGAGGGGTAGTAGTACCAACACCCACATACCCGTCTGCGGTGATATTTAGTCGATACGCTAACGCATCAAAATCATAAATACCGAACCCTCCGGTCGCTAAATTACCAGATGCTTTAGCTACCAGAGCCCACGCTCCAGCTCCACTTTCAGCAGCATCTAATTTGATCACTGGACCCAACGCACCAGATGTTCGTAATTCCAATAATTGTGTTGGACTGCTCGTGCCGATCCCGACGAAACCCGTGGAATTATCTATATACATCCGATCCGCACCACCAGCACGAATCACTAC
>JAGONZ010000054.1 GCA_017992755.1 Candidatus Buchananbacteria bacterium
TCATTGAGGGCAGTTTGAATGCGTTCGAGGACGGCCTGGTACTCAGCGGCACCTTTTTTGCCAGCCCGGACTTCACGAACATTGGCATCGATGCGCTTGGTGACGGTCGATAAATCGGCCATCGCTAATTCATAGTCAATTGTTTCAATATCAGCGGCTGGATCAACTTTGCCGGCAACGTGGATGACATCGGGATCGGTAAAATCACGGACTACTTCGACGAGGGCATCACATTCACGAATGTGTGACAAGAATTTATTGCCGAGACCTTCACCTTCGTGAGCGCCTTTGACTAAACCGGCAATATCCACGAATTCGACGGTGGCATTGATGATTTTGACTGAGTTTGAAACTTTGGCCAATGCTTCTAAGCGCTCGTCAGGCACCGCAACCACACCGACGTTCGGGTCGATGGTGCAAAATGGATAGTTGGCGGCATCAACTTGCTTCTTGGTGAGGGCTTTGAATAGGGTTGATTTGCCGACGTTGGGAAGGCCAACGATACCTACTTTGAGAGCCATAACAATTATTTTATACGCTTATTAATTCGTTCGTAGACAAGCGAACGATGCTTGATTGCAAAAATGGTTATTAAATCTTTTTCTAATAAAAAAATCACTCGATAATCTCCGACGCGTAATTTTCGATAGCCGGCTAATGATCGTCGCAGTGGTTTTCCAAAAGCCTGCGGCTGTATCTGGAGTCGACTTTCAATTGCCGATTTAATTTTGACCTTCCATTCGGGCGATAGTTTGGAGATATCATCGCGGATTACGAGCGGATGATACGTAACTCGAAAACTCATTTCCACACCTCGTTATGAGGGATGAATCTTGTACGATCGCCGTTATCGCGTTCGCTCGCAATTTTGTCCCAGACCTCATCCTCTTCGATCTCCAGGGCTAATTCCAAAAGCCGCTCGGCTTTGGTAGCGGTTGGCACTTGGTCGCGGCGGGCTAATTTTTTTAAAAGGGTATTAACTTCAGTTGAAACACTGACGTTGATCCGAGACTTGGCTGTAGACATAGATTAAACTATTTGTGTATCAAAAGTGTATCAGTAATATGATCAAATGTCAACCTTGCGACTTTAGTGATTGTCGATTAAAATAGAATGGCTATGCATGAAAAATATTTAAAATTTTTAGAAACCGACTTCGTTGTTTTTGATATCGAAACCTCCGGTCTTGATCCGCTTAAAGATGAAATCTTGGAAATTGCTGCGGTGAAACTACGCGGTCGGGATACACTTGCCACCTATGAACAATTAGTGCGACCAACCAAAGCGATTCCACCCGAGGTGGCAAAAATCAACGGTCTCAATGAAATATTTTTGCTGGCCAATGGGTGTCCGATTAAAGAGATGATCCCGAAGTTTTTGGAATTTATCGACGGTTCAATTATCGTCGGGCACAACATCAAGGAGTTTGATTGGTTGTTTGTATCGACCTGGATCAAAAAATGCGGGTTGCAACTACCGGCTGACGTTAAATTTATTGACACCCTTGAACTGTCACGCAAACTCTTGAGATTACCAAAATATAATTTGGGAGCCGTCGGTGCTCATTATGGGCATAAGATTGAAAATGCTCATCGGGCGCTGCCAGATACAGAGTTTAATGCGAAGGTGTTTATTGAATTAATGGAACAGTTATTAAATCCGAAGCCGGTTGAAACTGAGTCAGTCGGGATTGTTTGACCAATGATTGAGTGTTTGTTAGGATGCAGACACTTTCTTTAACAACCATTACGGAGGTAAGAGACCATGAGTAATCGTTATCGCGATCTTTTTGGAGATAGAAAGAGGCTGTTTCCAGTTAACCACGTGCGGAACCTGGAACAAGCACTTCGCAATACCGAGACTGCACTTGCGGCCGACGCCGACGGCATCTTTTTGATTGGCCATGGGATGCCTTACCAAAAACTCGTCGAGATTTATCAAGGCGTGCGATCCCGGTATCCGAAATTCTGGATTGGGCTTAATTGTCTCGACCTGCCCACATACGAAGCGATTGAAGTGGTCGCTGGTGGCTTGCCGCAACAGCCAAATGGGCTTTGGAGCGATGACATTGGCATTAGGGAGCGTCCTCGGGAATCCAATGGGTACGCTGAACGCTGCCAACAGCGCTTGGACGCCCTTGGTTTCGCCGGCTGCTACTTTGGCGGCACGGCATTTAAATATCAGGTTGCCGTTGCTAGTAAGGACTTGCCACAGGTGGCGAAGCTGGCGACTCAGTACGCAGACGTGGTTACTACGAGTGGCGTAGGCACGGGGCACATGCCAGAAATCTCTAAAATCATGACAATGCGTGAGGCGATCGGCCGCCACCCCTTGGCTATCGCGAGCGGGATCGCTATCGAGAACGTGAGGCTGTTCTTGCCATACACGGACGCCTTTCTGGTGGCGTCGAGCCTGGAAACGGAACCTAAGTCTGATGAACTCGACTTGCAGCGAGTCAAGGCTTTGGCAGCGGTCATCCATGGTGATTGAAGTCATATAATCAGAAAGACCCAACCAAAAGCCCGCCTCACTTGAGGCGGGCGTTTTCATTTAAGATTATTTCTCTCGAGCTAACAAATAAGTATTGCGCATCAGGCACGCAACGGTCAGTGGCCCAACGCCACCTGGCACTGGCGACAAGTATCCAGCAACTTCAGCTACTATCGGATCAACATCGCCCACAGTTGTGCCATCTAGCTTGTTAATACCAACATCAATCACAATAGCCCCATCTTTAACGTGAGACTTTTTAAGTGCGTGAGCCTGACCCAGGGCAATAATAATCACGTCGTACTCTTTTGAATCTTTCGGGATCGCGTGTTCAATCGTTACTTCCTTAATCCCAAATTCTTTTTTGACGTGCTTGGCGATGGCTTGAGTAAAAACTTCACTGTTGCCAAGAATTAATGTTTTTTTGTCATGCAAATCTTCTTTGGTGGCCTTCAATAATTCGGCAATCGCTTCAACGGTTGGCGATGTTAATTTGTTACTTGAGAAGGCATCAACATCTTTAGCGGGATCAACCAATTTGAGGATTATGTTGGTATCAAAGCGTTCAGGTAATGGTAATTGAACTAAAATGGCATCAATCGTCGGGTCATTGTTGAGGAACTTGATCAGGTCGATCAGCTCTGGTTCACTGATACCGTCATAGCAATCAGGTGTCGACAGATATTTGTGAAATGTAATGCCAACTTCAAGCGCCGCTTTTTCTTTGAGTTTGACGTATAAAGCCGACGCAGCATTATCGCCAACTAAAACCGCCGCCAAACCAGGACTGATAGTAGAGGCGCGAACTTTCTTGGCGAGATCTTGCTTGATCTCAGTGGCAATCTGGGTGCCGTCTAAAATTACTGCTGGCATACCTAGGTATATATTGGAAATGATTTCATGAGGACCGAGACTTCTTTTTTGATCCGTGAACGCAACTGCTTGTTGGTTGGCTGAAGCAAGATTTCGCTGATCCATAAACCAATTGTTCGGAGTTCGCGTTCTTTCAGGCCGCGGGTAGCGAGCGCCTGGGTGCCGATGCGAATTCCTGATGGATTGCGCGGTGAAGCTGTATCGAACGGGACCATATTAGCATTTGTATAAATTCCGGCTTCAGCTAATAAATTGGCGCCGTCTTTACCCGAAAGATTTAACGGTCGACAGTCGACAATTAAAAGATGATTATCACTACCATTAGTAATGAGTGATAAGCCGCGCTTCGTTAAGACCTCAGCTAGCGCTTTAGTATTTTTAACGGTTTGTTGTTGCCGTTGTTTAAATTTTGCCGTCAATGCTTCTTCAAAGCAAATTGCTTTAGCAGCAATGACGTGATCAAGCGGACCGCCTTGCATTCCCGGAAAAACAGCGCGATCAATTGCGGGCTGATATTCTTTTTTGCAAATAATAATTGCACTGCGTGGGCCGCCCAAGGTTTTGTGGGTGGTGCTGGTCACAATATCGGCGTGGGGGAATGGCGATGGGTGGACGCCACCAACAACGAGACCAGCGATGTGCGCGATGTCGGCCATTAATAACGAGTTGGTGTGTTTGGCAATCGCTGCAAATTTCTTGAAATCAATTTGTCGTGGATAAGCCGTTGCGCCGCACACGATTAACTTTGGTTGGTGCTTAATAGCGAGTTCTTCGATAACTTTGTAATCGAGTCGATGTGTTTTCGGGTCAACGCCATAGTGAACAAAATTATAAAGTTTGCCGGTTAAGCTCACCGGGCTGCCGTGGGTTAAGTGCCCACCGGCGGCCAAGTCCATGGCGAGGATCGTATCGCCGGGTTTGAGTAATGCATTGTAGACAGCCAGATTAGCGCTGGAGCCTGAATGTGGTTGGACATTGGCGTGCCAATTCTTTTCACTGAGCTTGAAGATTTTCAAGGCTAACGATTGAGCTGCGCTTTCAATCTGGTCGATGAATTCATTGCCAGTATAGTAGCGAGTATTTGGGTAGCCTTCTGAATACTTATTGGTCAAAACTGAACCGGTGGCGGCGAGGACTGCGGGGCTGGCATAATTTTCCGACGCAATCATCACCAGTGACGATTGCTGTCGCTGGAGTTCCTTTTTAATGAGTTGTTGGATATGTTGTGACATGTAGGTATTTTAGCACCGCTCGCAGTATTTATGAATGGCAATTATACTATGGATTTTTGATCTTGTAAAGATGTTCAATACATAACCCCACCCATAACACCTCCCCTGCATCAGGGGAGGAATCCCCACGTGGCTATGCTATACTATCTCTATGAGTATCCCCGAAAGCATCATCAAATCATACGATATTCGCGGTCGATTTCCGGAAGAATTCGACGCCGTTATTGCCCGATCGTTGGGGTATGGTTTTGCTA
>JAGONZ010000009.1 GCA_017992755.1 Candidatus Buchananbacteria bacterium
TCCGAAAGTTCTACACCATTACTGTGGCTTCAAAAAAATAAAAAGGTAGGTTTCCTCCCCTGAGGCAGGGGAAGGTGTTATGGGAGGGGTAAAAGCATTTAATAACAATAATTGACCAAGTCTAATTATAAAGAAGACGCTCACCACATTACATGGTGAGCGTTTTTGACTATCTAGAAATTATGGGCGCTGCGATTGCGCCACGTCTCGCAAAGTGAAGGCTGGGACGTACCTTCGGCCGAAGGGTCGATCTTCACGAAGCGGAGGAGAGCCGACCTCGTTCTCACTGGTCAGCTCGAGCGCGTATCCCGCAATCGTAGCTGCCGGCAATGGGGAAGCCATGCAACTGTACATGGTGACGCCTTCAATGAGGCGTGTCACCAATTTGGACGAAAGTCCGAGCTCACGTACCTGCCGGCCAAGAATTACCCATTCCCGACGGATGTTTGCGGCCGTTGCATGTTCATCCAGCGGGGCGTGCGTCATGCCTGTCTGACGACGATCTTGCTCCTGCAAAGCACCGACGAGGACATTCAGGCCAATTGCCAATTGCTCGATCCGGTCCGGCTTAGCTTCGACTTCACCGGCGATTTGCCGGATCAACAGCTGCAATTCTGCGTAGCCTGGTTCCTTGGCCGAACCGGTGCCAAAGCCCAAGTTCACTTCCGATTCTTGAACTTGCGCTTGACGATGTGGTTCAGCGATTTCTCGCAGTTGCTCCCTTCGGGCTATATTGGCCCTTATTTCTAACCTCTTCAACGGACGATAGTACCGCTTAGATCTCGGCATGTCCTTTTCTCCTTCGTCAGGACGTTCCTACCACTGCCGCGCCTCCATACGCGAACTGCCCAGAATTATAGTATTTTAAATGATTATTGTCAATACATAGGCACATTCTGTGGTATACTTACCAAATATGATTCGCGATTTCTCCAACCCTGATCACACCCGCGTCCGCAAGGACTATGAACGTAAATCTTTTGCTAATCCATTCAACGAAGAAGAACGGCGGCGCACGTTTCATACCGGCAAATATCTGAAAATTCTAGGGGCGATTCTGGTCGTGTATCTTTTTGTGTACAGCGACTTATTGAAAATTACCACCGTCACCATTAGCGGCACCGACATGGTCCCGGAAGCTGAACTGCGGCAAGTCATTGATGAGCGTCTCAATAATTGGCGCTGGTTTATTGTGCCTGAACGACACTATGTCTGGCTCAACGAATCACGTCTCCGTCGCGATATCGAAAGCCGCTATAGTTTGAATAAGTTGGAGTTAAAAAAAGGCTGGAAGACTTTAAACGTCACCATTGAAGAAAAAATTGCGTATATTATTATTTACAACCAAGACAAATTTTATTTTGCTGATGCCAATGGCACGGTGATCAAAGAAATAGGGGAGAGTGAGGCGAGTCATTATTGGCAGCGCTTCCCGGTGCTCAATGTTGGCCAACACGAGGTCGCCATTAGTTCGACAATTACAACTTCAAAGATGGTAACGCTCCTACTTGATCTCGATGCTAAACTACGCGAACAGAAATTTCCAATTCAAGGCTACGAGACGAGGGGAGTGGACACGCTGGTGTATGTCAGTCGCGATGGGTGGCGGGCTTTTTTTAGCCCGGAGCGTCCGGCCGCTGAATCTTTGGATAACCTCCGACTGGTACTTGAGCAAAAAGTTCCTGATAAAAATAAATTGGAGTATATTGATGTACGATTTGGGGAAAAAGTATTTTACAAATAGGGGAGTAATCCTGTAGTATTGAATTATCGCACCTTAACCCTGTTACTGACCTAGAAGGAGTACGGTCAAGAAAAACGATAATCTAACACCGCACATCATCTGTCCCGTGTGTGGGCAGCACCGTCCACATTCGAGACACCATGTGTACCCACGTCGTCATTTCAAGCGACTCATCCCTGAGTATCTGGCACCGAAAGTGCCGCTGTGCAGCAACTGCCATCAGCGGCTTGAGCGGATCATCACCCAACAAGAGAAAATCCGAGTAAGGGAGGGGAAAGGTCCCAGTCTCGGACGTTACCACTATCGCATAATTGTCCAACGGTTTCTGGGTGTCTCGGAGGAAAGATTATCCGTATATTTCGTGTATTAAGTTTCGGCCGCTAACGCTCAGGTGTCAGCGGCCTTTATTATTCTAGAGGAGTGGGATATAAGTGTATTGCTGATTGCTGAACATATGCTATACTTAACTTCGTATAACAGAGGATAAACGATGTAGTATATGATATAATTAAAGACAATATGAAGAAATCAAACAAACCACTAGTAGCGCTTGTTCCCGACTATTTAGATTATTGCGAGGTTGAAAAGGGCTTAAGTCCAGTATCAACTCGTAATTATGATAATTTCCTTAAGGTATTTAAGGAGTGGCTCAAAATTGCCGATTTAAGCGGTCTAAAGCCCCATGAGCTCACTCCAGACCATATTTGGGACTATCGGCTCTATTTGAGCCGTAAAACTGATCCTAAGGGACCCAAGGGCCACCAGATGAAAAAGACCACCCAGAGCTACTATTTACGGGCTCTCAGGGGTCTTTTGAACTACTGTGCAGATAAGGACATCGTCGCACTGCCAGCTGAGAAGGTTAAATTACCAAAACTCACTGATAAGGATAAAACGATTAAATTTTTGAAATTTGATCAAATTGAAAAGCTCTTACAAGCACCAGACAGTGCGACGCCGGCCGGGCTTCGTGATCGAGCGCTATTAGAAATTTTATTCTCCACGGGAATGCGCGTCTCAGAGTTAACTTCGCTTAACGTAAAACAGTTTAATCGAAATAATTTGCTGGCGGGTAAATTCACCGACCAAGAAATTATGATTAACGGTAAAGGCGGCAAGACCCGGACGATCTATTTTTCGAATCGCGCTCTACAAGCATTGGCTCGCTACCTGAAGACTCGTGGTGACCTCTTCCCTCCCCTGTTCATTAACTACCGCCGCTCAAATGACGCTAACGACGAGCACCGCTTAAGTACACGCGCGATTGAAGAGATGGTAAAAAAATATACGGTGATGGCCGGCTTGCCAGTTGATGCGACACCCCACACCCTCCGCCACAGCTACGCCACTGACCTTCTCACTCAAGGGGCTGATTTGCGCTCCGTTCAAGAATTACTTGGGCATAGTAATATTGCAACGACTCAAATTTATACGCACGTTACAAATCAGCAATTGAAAGATGTGCATAAGAAGTTTCATAGTGGGAAGTAACTTTGACAATATAGCATGCGAATGTTAGTATAGCCCGCAAGAGTTCTCTTCGTAGTGGACATAATGTACGCACGATATGAGGCTCAAGAAGCAACTGGAGATTGAAAATGAAAGGGATTTATATCATCGTGGGGGTTTTGGTTCTAGTGATAACTGGCATTGGCCTCTATGCGAACTCCCTGGAGCTCAGAGAGCGCGAGTGGTACGATTCCTTGACCGAAACCGAAAAGGCTCACATCTACGAAATCTTGCCAAAACTTCGGCACTTAAACCAAGGCGACATCATTGAAGTGAAAGACTTCGTACTGGTAGTTTCCTTCGTTAAGGCAAGCCAGCGAGCAGAACCTTTGGTCTCAGTCTATTCAAACTTTCATGGCTCGCATGACGTGAGCTTCACAAAGAGAGCAATCAGCGAAGTAAGGCGGATTGTCCACCAAGGCGAACCAGACTACCCGGCCCTAGCGGCCAAATTTCTTCAGCAGCAATGACCAGCCTCTGTCGCCAGCAACAAGCACATTCTTAATCGCCCCGCCCTGAAAATTGCTCCGCGCAATTCCAGGCGGGGCGCTTTTTCTTTTTAAATTAAGACACGTAATTAGAACTAATAAAAAAGGGCCCAACAATTTGTTGAGCCGCCTGACCATCGCTATTATGTTCACTTCATGCCCAGAGTGGTCAAAGTCAGCCATAACTCTGGAACAGTGAGGAAAGTTTGCTCGCCTCTGACGCTAACTGAATTAAGAGAGAGGTGGTACGCTTCTTGAGAAACACCGCCAACCAACTCTAAAGAACTTTTGACATAACCCGCCAGGATAAATGCCCCGTCAAAATGACTACTGGAAACAGCAGACCTGGCACGAACGATTTGAAATTCAATTCGCCAATTGCCGGCTAACTCACTGTCCTTACCGGCTGAATCCACAAATACACGAACACTCCCCTGCATGAAAGCTACTTCCCACATCAAGACTCCAGGCGTGGTCTGACACCAACTCTCCAACTTTTGAGAAAGTAGATTGCCGGACATCTTCTCAGACAACGTAGCAGGATCAAAGACTTGGCCTCTAACTTTAGCAATCTGGGAATTCATGATCACCCTCCTTTTTTTGACCTAACTAGTTCCACCCTATCATTTGGAAATGCAAAGGTCAATTTCAAGTTTATATTTTTTTATACGAAATAAAAAGACACCCGTTCTATGATAAGCAACGGGTGCTATAAAGATGTCATCAGAGATATTACTCATAAAGAACTATGTCGGTCCCGCTTCTCTACCCGCTCGCATTCGGGTCTCGGCAGGCACAGTTTACTTTCCCGATGACATTTCCGCTGTCACCACTAGCCGCACTTAATTGGTTAACCTGCAAGTGCGACCTAAGCGGAAGGGGTTTACGAGGGTTAACAGGTATAGATTTTGGGCATGTGGCCTCCTTTCGTGTAATTGCCCAAAATTAGTATATCAAGATTGGTTGGAATAAAAAAAGCGCCACGACTTATGTAACTTCTGAGACTCTTGCTAAATCACTAATAATTTGAACATTCGGCAATAGAGCAAATAAATTTCCTGGGATGGCTAATTTGGTTTTACGGATACCGCTCCCAATTATCACATAATCAGATTCGGCAACGACTTGGTCTACCAGAATAGACCATTCCACTGGTAAACCGATTGGTGTAATTGCTCCATACTCCATGGCAGATTCCGTTACCGCTTTTTCCATTGGGGCAAAAGAAACCTTACGTGCATCCAGTGTGCGACGAGCCAAGCCATTTACATCAGTTCTCGTATTTCCAAGAATGACACACGCCGCTAACCAAGTTTTATCAGCCCTCTTTGCTTCTAAAATTACACAATTAGCCGCTTGACTCATTCCTACTTTATATTCTTCACAAAATGCGGCCGTATCGGAAAGATTTGGGTCAATTTCGGTTACACCAATCTTCCCTTTATCAGAAAGTTTTGAGATAGCTTCCGCAACTACCACAGACATTAGCTCTGGATGGTCTTGTGCGGGTACAAACTTTAAATTGCCAAGATTTATATTCATACCCTTTAAGACTTAAGGAAGATAATTCAAAGCATTAACCGGAATTCCATTAGATCGAACTTCAAAGTGAAGATGAGGGCCAGATGAGAACCCCGTATTGCCGCTGTAGCCAATGAGCTGGCCTTTGGTCACATATTGATCTTTGGAAACTACCAAGGAGCTCATATGCCCATAGAGGGTTGAAAGATTATTACTGTGGATGATCATGATGTAGTTGCCGTACCACTTGGTCCCCACGGCGGCCGTAGCGACATATCCAGCTTCCGCGGCATAAAGCGGCGTGCCTTGTGGGATGCCAATGTCAGTTCCTGAATGCTCACCGATCGAGGCTTTGAATGGGTAATCAGAGTCATGGAAGTGAGCCGTGATTCGACGACTTGTTGTTGGCCACGCCAAGCGCGCATCACCAAGTGAATTGAATTTTTCACCCGCACCTTTTTTGGTTAACTGATCGCGCAATTTTCGTTCTAAGCTCGTGACCTGTGCGTTGGTAGCGGCCTGTTCTTTTTGCAATTGCTTAATCAAGGCCTGAAACTTCGCCTCAGATTGTTTCGTTTCATTGATCAAATACACCTTGTCTTCTTTTTGATCATCCAGCTGCGCCTTTTCATCGGCCAAGCGCCCTAATAATTCGTCGAGTTGCTTTTTCTTATCACTCAAATCCCCTTGCTGGGTTTGGAGCTTGGTGATCAATTCCTGGACGCGGTTAAGCGTCTTCTGTAAATCATTGCGAATTGATTCAGAATATTTGACGTGGTCAAAAAATTCTGAAAAAGAATTGTTGGCCAGCAAGATCGATAAGTAACTGCGATCATCAAAGCGACTAAGGAGTCGGATAAAAGCACCTAAACGCTCTTTATCGCGCTCAATTAATAACTCTTGTTCGGTGATCTCGAGTTTAAGTTTTTCAATTTCCAATTCTGTACCGGACACTTCCGCTTCTTTAGCATCAATATCCAGACTCGCTTTAGCGATTTGATTATCCAGAATATACACCTGGTTCTTAAGTGTCACCTGTTGCCCTTGAACGGCGCTAATACTTTTTTTATAGCTTTCGATCTTGGCGTTAATGGCTTCGATCTTTGAACGCTGATCATCAATCTGCTTATTGAGCTCGCGCACCGCTGGATCATCTGGGCTGCCACCAACACCCGTATCGTGCCCCCACACCTGCTGCACGCCCAAAAAGCCACCAATACCAATGGTAGCGAACATGACAACAACCGCAACTAGATGCGGACCATAATGATTTCTGAGCATGGGAATCATTTATCCACAGTATACAACATTTTGACATTTTCTGCAGCAGGAGTATGATTAGAAATCATTGCTCATTGAATTTTGGGAGAAAATATAGAAAGGAGGTACCTGAACGGGTCTTTCAGAAGATCTTGTCTGTCACGCTATGGTCGACAAACTATACTACAGGAGCGGAGTAGTACATGAAGACGAGAAGCGTATCAAAGAAGCAGTTCAATTTTCGCCCCAAACCCCAAAGTAAACGCAATGGCGAGTTGCGTTTCGCGCCAGTGCGTACTGGCGCGGTTGAAAGCGACTGTCGCGAAAACGCGATCAAGCAGTTTGCAAAGGAACTCGGCGTTAAGGTGGGAGTCGTTCTGGCAACCCACGAAGTATACGCATAACTAATCGCCACGGCATTAAAAAGACCCCGCAACCTCGCGGGGCCTTTCTTATTTATACTAGAATCTAACCTTTACAGTAACCCAATAGCTGCTCGCAGTCGCTCAATGGTTATTTCCTTTCCCAACACTGCTGCACATTCAAACGGCGACGGTGATTTCTCGGCACCTGTTAGCGCGTAACGCATCGGCCAGAGCACGTCACCTTTACCCAGATTTGAACTTTCAATCCAGGCAATAATTTGTGTTTCAATCGTGGCAACTTCCCACGAATCATTTTCAATCTTTTGCAATTGCTCAACTAACTGCCCCAAATATTCTTTAGTTTGTTCAGGTGTTGATTTTTTCCATACAATCACTGACGGCTCATAGCTAATCGAATCAGTAAACGCAAAGCCGAGGTCGTCCCCTACTTCCTTCAATAACTTAATTCGAGCTTGCTCAAGCTGCATCGCGAGCTGGAAATTAATATCGTCAGGAATCGTCGCAAATTTCTCTTTCAAATATGGCTCTGCTAATTTGCAAAATTCATCAATTGGCAGCTGCTTAATGTATTCGGCGTTCATCCATTGCAGTTTTTGAATATCAAAGACCGCGCCGGATTTGTTCAGGCGTTCAAGTGAAAATTGAGCCACTAATTCATCTAGTGATAATAACTCCTGTTCCGTGCCTGGATTCCAACCCAATAGCGCCACAAAATTAAGTAGCGCCTGCGGCAAATATCCTTGCAATCGATAATCTTCAACGGCAACGTCGCCTTGGCGTTTTGACAGTTTGGAGCGATCAGCGCCGAGCAAGAGTGGTAAGTGAGTAAAAATTGGAATTTCCCACCCAAACGCTTGGTACATCAATACATGCTTCGATGTTGACGGCAACCACTCTTCGCCGCGAATGACGTCCGTAATTTCCATCAAGTGATCATCGACGACGTTCGCCAAATGGTAGGTCGCAAAGCCGTCAGATTTAATTAATACTTGGTCATCAATTTCATCGGAATTGATCGTAATCTCACCCCGAATCGTATCAGCAAATTTCACTTGCTGTCCGCGTGGCACTCGCAAACGAATTGTGTACGCGACATTTTGCTGTAATTGTTCAGCTACTAGTTCTGGGGTAAGATCGCGACACCGACCACTGTAGCGGGTTGGCTCCCCTTTTGCTTGTTGTTCCGAACGATCAGTTTCTAATTGCTTTGAATCACAAAAACAATAATACGCAGCGCCCTCATGAACGAGTTGCAAGGCGTGTTGATGATATATTTCGTTCCGCTCCGATTGAATATATGGCCCTAACTCCCCTTTTTGGGTCACTGCGCCATCGTCAGTCAACACTACCCCTTCATCAGGACAGATGCCCGCCCAACTCAGAGAGCGCAACATATTATCCATCGCGTCATCAACTAAGCGCGTACGGTCAGTATCTTCGACACGCAAAATAAATGTGCCGCCATGTTGTTTGGCGTACAAATAACTATAAAGGGCCGTGCGCAAACCACCGACGTGCAGATAGCCAGTCGGGCTTGGCGCAAACCGCGTGCGAATATTTTTTTTATTTGCCATGTAATTTATATTTGAACACTAACCAACTAAATCGGATCGTCGCATTGATAATTCTTGGTAAGCGTTGTGGTTGGCGAATTAATCGATAGAACCATTCCAAACCAAGTTGGCGCATTAGTTTCGGAGCGCGAGCAACCGATCCTGATAAATAATCAAACGTGCCACCAACGCCGATCGCAATTTTAATTGTGGGCAATTGTTGCAAATGACGAGCAATCCACAATTCTTGCTTCACTTGGCCGAACGCTACGAGTATAACATTAGCGCCGCTTTGATTGATTTGGTTAATGACGGATTCTTGATCTGTTAGAAAATAATCCTTCGTTAACTGTCCGCCACTGGCCGCGCCAACAACAGTCTCAGGATAACGCATCGCCACCTTTTGAGCAATCCCAGGGGCGCCTCCCAGTAGAAATATTTTGAATTGCCCTGATTGATCAGTTAATAACGATTGAGTCAGTTCGACTCCGGTGATTCGTGGTACTTGGTGTCCGGTTAACCAGCGAGTAGCTAACTGCAAACCAATCCCGTCACAAATAATTAATTCGGCTTGTTGCAGTACGCGGAGAAATTCACTATTTTGAGTAGCTGCCACTATAAATTCAGGGTTAGCCGTAGCAACTAATTGCTGATTTGAATCGTGAATTTCCTGTCTAAGTTCAGCTATAAGTAATCCCAAGTCCTGACCAACCAGCTGGATCGGCAATAATGGAAAATTAACCGTTGATCGGGTCATATGGCGGTAAGCTTAGCAATTTTTAGGGCTCTTGACAAGATATTTGAATTACCGTATATTAATAGTGTCATGCGGCCGGTAATCCCCATTCCTGGCCCAGGCACGTTCCTTTCTACGTGGAGACCGTCGTCGTCATCAGACCCGAGTCGGCGGTCTCCCACAAAAATCACAGCCTTTGCTGTTGATTATAGTTTCGACCCTGCCACGGTTGGCTGGCGGTGCTGGCGTTATCCAAACCCCGACACTGGACGATGTCAGCATCGCCACCAACCACCGCTCTTTATACCCAGGACTCGTTCCTGGCCCGTGCAGCAGCTTGCGCATCCAGCCAATTGACTTTGGCTTCCACCCTCCATTATTTCGCTTCAGCACGCTGCTGCACCCTGTACTTTCTGCGAACACCAAGTTCGCCTCCCCATATTAAGCAGTCAAATCCTCGGATTGACTGCTTCTTTTTTATTATTAAACTTGCTCCTTATTTATCAGGGGATCTCCACGTTTTAACCCCACCCATAACACCTCCCCTACCTCAGGGGAGGAATCCTAAACGAGTAGATTGCCTCGGCTACGAAGCCCTGCCCGAATGCATTGTTGGCAGGCGGGCTCGCAATGACGGTTATGAGCATGGTAGTGACAGCTACTAAAAACAATGCTATAAATATGCTTATGAAAAAGACTGCCTCCCAACTCCGCCATGAGCCTTTGAGCGAATTAGATCGCGCCAAATTACAGCGCCGTGAAGTGTATGTAATTCTTGATGATATTATCGACACCTACAATGTCGGGGCAATGTTTCGGTTGGCTGATGCCACTGGGATTAAAAAAATGTATTTGTGCGGTCAGACACTGACACCGCCTAATCCGCGCATTACAAAGTCTTCAGTCAATACGTGGCAATGGGTTGATTGGGAATATGCCTCAACTGCTGTGTCAGCGATCACCTACTTGCGGCGAGTGATGCCAAATATTCGAATCATTGCAATCGAACAAACACCGACTAGCATTCCCTACACCGAGTTTCAGTACGATGAACCAATTGCTTTGATTGTTGGTAATGAAACTTTTGGCATGAGCCAAGCGACACTCGATCTTGTTGATGCCAGTATTGAACTGCCACTCATTGGCATTAACACCAGCCTAAATGTAATGGTTACACTTGGCATTGTCCTGTATAAAACCCTCGAAACCCATTCGTAAACTCACCTTTTCTTACCTAGGACAATCTGGTATACTAGGATGTATATCCAGTAATTATTCCACTCTGTTCATGCGCTATTTTATTTTTGCTATTTGTGCCGTTACTCTCTTTGGCTTAGGCGCTACCACCCACGCCGCCGAATTTGATCCGACGTATTTAATTTCTGATGCGGAAATGACCAACTATCGCTCGATGGATCAACTCCAAATTCAGCAATTCTTAGAACAGCGCGCCGGCACCTTGGCGAAATATAGCGCCGTTGATAAAGAAGGCGAACTCAAAACTGCCAGCCAGGCATTTTATGAAATTGCCCAGCGCTGGTTAATTAACCCAAAATATTTACTAGTCTTAGTTCAAAAGGAGCAAGGCTTACTTGAAGACACTAGCCCTAAACAAGGACAGTACGATCGCGCCACCGGTTATGGGTGCCCTGATTCTGGCGGTTGTGATGATCGCTGGAAAGGTTTCTACCGCCAAGTAAATTCTGCGGCCGCCCAGACTCGTTACTACCAAGACAATATCAACGAATTTGGGTTTCAACCAGGCCGACCATCGAAAATTGATAACCAAACGGTCGTTATCAAAAATATCGCGACGGCTGGACTATACAACTACACCCCGCATATTCATGGCAACCAACTTTTTTGGACCTTATGGACGCGCTACTTTAGTAAAAAATGGCCTGACGGCAGTCTCGTTCGCTCGTCGAGTAGTGACACCACATATTTAATTGAAAATGGAGTTAAGCGCGCTATTGCTTCAAAGACCGTATTTGCCTCACGCTTCCAGGAAAAAAATGTGGTGAGCGTCAGTCAAGATGATTTAAATTCATACGAGGACGGGACACCCATCAAGTACGCCAACTTTGCATTGCTGCGTGATAAGCAGGATAAACTATACATGGTCAGCGATGATACGATCCGGGAATTTGAATCACCAGAATTATTTAAGAAAATTGGCTTCCAGGAGGATGAGTTGATCGATGTCAGCCGCTCAGATATTGAAGATTATGAAAAGGGCGCGATGATTACCCCGTACTCGCTTTATCCAGCTGGCGCTCTGCTCCAAGACAAGGCTACCAAGCAAATATATTACATTTTGAGCGGCGCTAAGCACTTAGTCCCAACAACGGAAATTCTCAACGCAAATTTCCAAGGACTAACTGTTAAAACAGCGGCCGTCGACGAACTCAACCAATTTTTGCCTGGTTCCCCGGTCACCATGCCTGATGGAGCTTTGATGAAAGTTAAGGGTGCCAGCACGGTGTACGTCATCTCTGGCGGCAAGCGCCTCCCTATCTTTAGCGGCAGTGTCTTTGAGCAAATGAACTTTAAGTGGACCAACGTGATCACCGTCAGCAAAGCCACGCTTGAGTCCCATGAAGTCGGCCAAACTATTACTGGCCAGTGGTAATCGTAATTCTGTAACTATCCTATGTCCCTTGTTTTCGCTGCCATTGTCCCCCACCCGCCAATATTGATTCCTTCAATTGGCAAGGAACACGTCGAACGAATTGCGAAAACCAAAGCAGCGCTCGCCCGACTTGAGCAGGATCTCTACGCAACCAAGCCAGAGGTTTTGATTATCATTTCACCGCACGGCGACGTCCAGCCAGAATTATTTACAATCAATCTAGCCAGCGACTACGAAGTAAATTTCGAAGCCTTTGGTGACTTTGCGACTCGCCTCAATTTCAAAGGCGACACCGTCTTGATGACCCTTGATAAAGAGCGGATCTCTTCCAAGTCCCCGACCACAATTATCTCCGAATCTAAACTTGATCATGGAGTTGGAATCCCCCTCTTTATGCTGGCCCAACACTTGCCAGGCATTCGGGTAATTCCAATGTATTTTTCTTTACTTGATAACCAGAGCCACTTAGAGTTTGGCAAATCGCTCAAAGAAGTCATCATGAACAGCGACAAACGGGTCGCCGTAATTGCTTCAGCTGACTTGTCACATTGCGTTACTGAAAATGCACCACTGCCCTATAAACCGCAAGGCAAAGTCTTTGACGAAACAATTTTGTCCTTACTTGAAAAACGCGATAGCCAAGCAATTGTTAATATCGATCCGAAATTGATTGATGCGGCCAGTGAGTGCGGCTTGCGTTCAATTTTAATTTTGCTCGGCGCGGTTAACAATATTAATTACCGGCCGGAGATTTTGAGTTATGAGGCGCCGTTTGGGGTTGGCTATCTAACGGCGACGCTTCATCTGGATTAAGTTCGTTTGCAGTTGGGACGGAAGCGAGTACTTTGAAGAAATATTTCCAAGCTTCGCCGTCGCGGCAGAGCTCGCGCGTATCGTTGAGCGCTTGTTCAATGCGAATCTTTGGATACTGTTTACACACTTTGAATACGGAATTCCGCTTGAAGTTGGGCACACCTAACTCCGAGATTAGCCGCAATGCTAGATCTTGCCATTCATAGGCTGGCGGCTTAATCGTTGGGGTGCGCTTATTTAGAATATGCGAAATTCCTTGGGGTCCAGTATCAATTTTTGAACTGCTTTGGGGGGTCTTCATGGTCGAATCATAGCCCAGATCACGCCTTGACACAAGGGCACTATTACACTACTGTTAGTCGATATGAAATCAATTGTTCTCCATCCTGATCCCCGCTTGCGCCAACGGGCAGCCGAGATTAGCGATGTTGCAAACCCTGAAATCCAAACGCTCATCCCAGAGATGATCGAATCAATGAAGGCGCATAACGGCGTTGGTTTAGCAGCGCCGCAAATCGGCGAATTGGTACGCCTGATTATCGTCAGTCATAAATCGGGACCAATTGCGATGATCAACCCGAAGATCGTCCACAAGTCATTTAAACGCCTCTGGGAAGAAGAGGGGTGTCTATCAATCCCAGGCGTCTACGGCGACGTTAAGCGCCACCTAGGCGTCACAGCGACCTATACCGACGCCCAGGGCCAGCCACAGAAGCTAGAAGCCGAGGGTTTGCTGGCACGAATCATTCAACACGAAGTTGATCATCTCAATGGCGTGCTATTTATCGACAAAGCGAAAAATATTCACGAGCTCGATCCGAAAGATTATGAACAAGTCGGAGAAAATTAAAATCATCGTTTGTGGCACCCCGCACTTCGCGGTGCCATTTTTTGATGCACTACGAACAGACAATGATTTTGAAATTCTGGCAGTTTTAACTCAACCTGATAAACCAATGGGTCGTAAACAAATCATTACTCCCCCGCCAGTCAAAGCTTGGGCGATCCCAAATGAAATTACGGTCTTGCAACCGGAAAAATTGCGCGGTAATTCTGATATTGAAAATATTATTCGGGAGTTGAATCCAGATGCGGTAGTGGTTGTTGCGTATGGCCTGATTATTCCCCAAGAACTATTAGACCTCCCCCGCTTAGGCTGGATCAATGTTCATCCATCGCTACTACCGCATCATCGCGGCGCCACACCACACATGGCGGCGATTCTCGCGGGCGATACGGAAACAGGTGTTAGCATCATGCAATTAGATGCCAAAATGGATCACGGGCCAATTTTAGCCCAGATTAAGTTTGATCTTGAAAAGACTGACACCGGAGAAACTATTCTTCAAAAATCGATTACAGACGGCGCGTCATTATTACTTGAAACGATTAAAAAGTTTGCAGCGGGTGAAATTTCTCCAGTTGCCCAAGATGATACACTCGCGACCTATTGTTCAATGGTAACAAAGGAAGATGCCCGCATTGATTGGACTAAATCTGCAACGGAAATTTCACAACTGATTCGCGCCTATTATCCGTCACCAATTGCTTGGACGATGCTTGGTGATAAACGGGTGAAGATTTTTCCACCGATTGAGGTTAAAGAAAATTCAGACGTAGAGCCTGGCACAATTAGCCTTGTAGATGATCAAGTTCTTGCGACTTGCGGCGAAGGAGCGATTCAATTGAGTGATATTCAGATTGAGGGGAAGAATCGAATTTCAGCCTTGGAATATTTTAAAACTCAAAAAGAGACTGGCGATTTGAGATTTCAGTAAGTATTGACAAAAAGCTTAATTTGTATTAAATTAGCTTGGATACTCGCCCTTACCATTATCACCACAACCAACCGGTACACAAGGAGAACAAACAATGGATACTGTTTGGCGTTACATTACTTTCCCCAAGGGAACCAAGTCGCCAGAAGATACGCTCACCGTCCTGCGCTTCTTCAACTGCCACGCCAGCGAATTCGCTGTCGACATCATTAGAAAGTATGGATCGTTATACCACTCGACAAGTGAGGAACTAAAACTAGTCATCGCGAGTCCTGCGGGACTCGGATTTACCGAACACGCCATACGCAGAGATGTATATGCACAAGCCAAGGAGAACGGCTTATTCACGTGTCCGGCCATGACTGGTCCATTTCTGCGTCTGCTATATCTGGATCAGCCTGATGGTGAATTCCTAGAAATCGCCATGGAGCCAATATTCGACTGGAGTGGAAATCCACGAGTATTTGACCTCATACACCACAAAGATTGTTCGCCGCAACTCGGTACTGAAGCGGTAGAATACCTCAATAGCCCCGAAAGCAAAGGGCCACGGACAATAGACCCAGAGAAAAAGTTAGTGTTCCGCATCTAAGTCAGAACAGATTACACCGCACCAGCTTCCGAGCTGGTGCGTTTTCATTTAGCTATGCTTTCCAAGAAAGAATTCCCACGATCCCTCATTACCATTATATTTCGCTACCGTCCAACCAGAAACGGGCATGTCTCCACTATAGAGGGTCATTTCAATTGAGGCTGCATATCGCATTCTTTCGGGAGTCGCTTCACTTCTGTGATTGTATTTCGGACGACTATATTCATACTCAATCTTATCACCACTTTTTGAAAGCACCTCGATATCATATTTCAAAATTCCCTCATCATTCTCTTCCAACTTCAATACCTTAAACTCCTTTCCATCTATTTCCCCAAAGGATATTAAAGCACCAAAAGCGCCATCAATGTCCTCTTTAGTCGGCATAATTTCGGGTGTCTGTTCCTTTTCGATTACTTCTTCATTCTCAACAACGGGAGTAACTTCTACATTATCTTCCACTTGCTCTTGTTGATGCTGATCTGGAAGTCCTTCTGGTCCTGACATATATTATTTTTGATTGATTAAATATCTTTTTTGATTCAACACCCACCCCAACCCCACTAACAACGGCACATCAAGATAAAATTCGATCCGCAACGCGTAATTGGTATATATACTCATCACCAGTACAAAACTGAGATAGCTAAATAATAGCACGCTCGTGAGGCTGGTTCTATTTTTGGTGAACCAATAACTTGCTGCGGAAACTGCTCCGATTAGGATTGAAGCTAGGGCGATTCCAAAATATCGAAACTCTACCCAGAAACTAAAGAGAGACGTGCCCGTCACCCACCACGGCAAAAATATTTGCTTCCAGGGAATTGTGACTTCAGGCATGGAGATGCCAACGACACGCGTGAGATGACTTAATTGCGACACTGCATACAATCCGTATGTTGGACTTTGATCAGCGTAGAACTGCTGCGCACGCATTAATTCCTGCAAATTAAAGCTGGGCACCAAGTACAACGGGATAATCCACTCAAGTGATTTTGGGATGCTGATATCTGATAAATCAACGAGGTACGTGAACGGATTATAATCGACATCGCCATAATAATCTTTGTAGGTGATGTATTGGCGAATAGCGGGAATTACCGCTGAAACTGTTAACGTTATTATTGCCGTTAAAATAGTCGCAACGATTAATCTTTTCCAATTAATTGTTTTAATATAGAGCGCCAGATAACTGAAATAGCACATTAAAATAACGAATACGATTAGCACCCGTGAAGCGTAGAGCCATAATAAACTGAGCCCCAATAAGATAATTATTGCGGCAATAATTCGATCACGCTTCTCCTTCGCTTGCAGGAAAAATATAAACGCTAATGGAATAATAATTCGCGGCAATAAGGCAGCATATTCCCAGAGTCCGAATATTTCTTTATTAATAATAAAACGCATTCGGTCAGGAATCGTTGAAAGCAATGGTAAGGTGCCAAATCTTGAAAGAATATAACCATTAGCAGCAACCGCAGCAAGAATCAATGCCCCACTCGTGATGTAAAACAACTTTTGATTAATTGTTAAAACCTGCATGGTAGGGACAGGTCGCGACCTGTCCGCATTCCGAGAATGTCGTTCTTGCAACCGTTTCAAATACCAATGTGCACAAACCGTTGTTACTGGCGTAAGTATTAAAAACATTCCCAATAGAAGCCAGAACTGCGTTGGCCACGGCAATTCATAAGGACTTAACCGTAATTGAGCCACTGAAATTGCAGCCAACCATACCGTTAAAACTAACAGCACCGGATGAAATTTAAAACGGCTAAAGCCGTAGCTTAAGCCAGAAGCGATCGCGAGTACTAAAAATAATCCCAATAACATCATGTTCGGAATTTCCATTTCCACAGATACTGCGCCGCACTTTTAAAGAATAACCACTGCTTAGAAATCACCGGCTGCTGGGCGAAACTTTGACCACCGTGATGCGTGATTGCAGCGTCGGCAAAATAATACACGTCGTAACCAGCCGCTTTCACTCGTCGACATAAATCAACTTCTTCAAACCAAATAAAGTATCGTTCATCAAAAATCGGCTTTGCAATCACATTCGGTCGCAACAACATAAAGGCCCCCATCACTTGATCAACGACTTGTGATTTTGAATAATCGAAATCGGCAACTAGATATTTTTTTAATACTTGGAGATCTGGAAATACTTTGCCCAGCTTCAAGGCGAGCGCGAGAATTGTTTCTACAGTCGGAAATCGCCGCACTGATGGTTGGATTGTGCCATCTGCATTATGTAATTGGCAACCGAGAATGCCGATCTTAGGATTATTTTTTATTGCTTCTAAGGATTTAGAAAGTGTTTCTGAATGCAATTCCGTATCCGGGTTCAGAAATAATAGATACTCCCCTATTGCGATCTCAACACCCTGATTATTAGCTTTCGCGAAACCAACATTGTGAATATTGGCAACAAGCTTAACATTCGGAAATTCTTTTTGAATCATTTCGACACTGCCATCATTTGAACTATTATCAACGACAACAACTTCGAATGAGACTTCCCCGGCGAATTGATTAATTGAACCCAAACATTTCCGGAGCAAGTCTTTAACATTCCAAGAAACAATAATGATCGAGATCATATGACATCGGACGGTTCAATTCGGCGCCACTTCCCGATTTCTAAATCGCCCAAGGTTAATTTACCAATGCGAATGCGCTTTAGTTTTTCGACGCGATACCCATACTTACCGAGCATTCGCCGGATCTGACGGTTCATGCCTTCTTCTAAAATAATTTGAATCCGAGGACCCTGCACTTTCGTAATCTTAACTCCTTTCAAGCGACGACCATTAATCATCACGCCAGCTTCGAGCTTTCGTTGATGAACAGGATCGAACGGTACATCAAGGACTACAAAGTATTCTTTTTGAATCTCGTGATTTGGTTTGGTAATTTCTTGCGCAAAATCACCGTCAGTTGTTAGCAAGAGCAAGCCTGAGCTGTCTTTATCAAGACGACCGACCGGATAAATTCGATCACGCAAGGTGATCAATTCCAAGACCGATGCGCCTTCTTTTTTAACCGTACTTGAAACGTAGCCAACTGGCTTGTTCAGCATGATATACACATGATCTTGGCGGATTTTTACTTTCTGGCCACGATAGGTCACAACATCAACATTTTCATCAATGACGGTGCCGATATCGGCTACTTCGCCATTGACCTCGACTTCACCTCGACCAATAATCGCCTCGGCCTTGCGTCGTGACGCAATCCCGCAATCTGCTAAATATTTCTGGAGTCGCATCATACAGTTAATTTATGTTTTTCAATAATCACTCGCTTTGCAGCTTGGTATTTTTTAACACTGGGTAACCAGGGCATCAGCTTATACACAAACGATGGCAACCAATTACTCATCGTGCCACCCGCAGTCACTTCAAATAGCACTTCATTAACCCAAGTCCCCCGCCCGCCGCGCTCTGAAATCGTCAGAAACAAATCCCAATCTTGGAACCTTTTGAGCGATTCATCGAAACCGGGGAAATCTTTTCTGCGAATCAGCGAAGTGGTGTGAATGTACGGAGTTTTTTTGAGCTTTTCCGAATCAAATGGCCAGAGTTTGAATAATTTCTGACCAAAGCGAAATGACGAATATGCAAATGACGCCTCAACATTGACTTCCAATGCTTTAACCATCTTTTCTAAATAATTACCATGCAACATCACGTCAGCATCGCAGAATAACAAATATTCTCCTTGAGAAACCGCTGCACCCTGATTCCGGGCGGCTGGAGCG
>JAGONZ010000055.1 GCA_017992755.1 Candidatus Buchananbacteria bacterium
CTTTGGGCCAATGGGTATCCTGTTCAATTCGGAGACCGGATCGCGAACGCGGCAGTACAACAAACTCCGCGGTCGGTTCATGACTGAACATAATCAGAAATGGCCAACCCGTGATGAAGAGGATGCGCTCTGGCTGCAGACACTTGAACCCGTGCTCCGATTTGATCAAGCACTGGAACAAATCAAGCAATCAGAGCAACGGATCAGACGACCGTTACTGGTCGTCGTCCTCAGCTCGCTGATGTGTGTCCGCTGGAGCACTATGACTCATCACCGAGTGATTGCGCCCCACGTCATATCAGCGACTGCTGACACGACGCCGCCAGGCCCACCGAAATTGGTGCCTGATGATGGCGGTGGCGACTTCGACTTCGTTCAAGACGGCAACTGGATGGTTCCAGTTGTTGAAACTGAATATCGGCACGAACCGTGGTGCTACCAGTCTGTGATGCTGGCGGCTTACAGGCCACGCGGACCGCCGGTACCCACCTGCCAGGGAGCCAATCCGGATCTATGTCCGTTCTCCCTGGTGCTACCAGAGGAGATTGTGACATGAAGAAGGTATTGGCATTGGTGGCGTGTGTATTGGCAACAGTCAGTCACGCCCAAACCACGAACCTAATCCCCGAGTTAAAGATTGGCGACAACGCCAAACTCAAAGTCTGGGGTTGGGCTCAAGGATCCTACGTTGAGGATCGTCTCCCCCGCGAAACTGACCTCAGCATGCTGGTTCTCCGGCAACGCCTGACGGTTGGCAATCACTGGGAAGCGTTCCTCGATCTGGATCTCGCCCAAGTCGATAACGATCACGGTAACTGGCTGCGAGAAATTAACGCCAGTTATTACCTTGATCCTGACGACGGCGAAGCTGACCCTCAGTCGTGGAAGTTAACGGTCGGCCGCATCTTCGTGGCTGCCGGCAACGTCACGCCACCGCCGTTTTTGATCGAGACGGTGAACTATCCGCAATCGGATCACTTCAGCGCCTACGCCTGGGGACTTCAAGTTTCTGGCAAATGGGACGGATGGAATCTGAGTGCGGACGTCACCGGCGCTTCAGGGCTGACGTTTGATGCCCCGGAAGCGTTGAACTTCGATCGACCGGAGGCGTCACTGCGACTCGAGAAACTGTCCGAGACATGGTCGGTGGCGGGAAGCCTGCAACTCTCAGCTGACTTCCAGCGGTACAGCGTCGATGGTAGTTTCACTCCCAACAAGCAGGTAACACTGCGGGGTGCGCTCTACTACGAACAGCTGACCGACGACACTGCCAGCAACCACTTCGGTGGCTACGGCCTTGTCGCCTACCGTCCGGCAAAGTGGCTGGAGTTGCACGGGATGCTTGACCACAGTCAGGCATTGCCCAAAACCTGGGTCGAAACCACCAGCGGATTCACCGACAGCGGCGAGTACTATTACGAACGTACCAAGAAGACGAGTTCCAACGAGACGCACACGACGCTCACACCTGGACTTCGATTCTTCTTCGGTGAAAACGTAACGCTTACCGCCGATTGCGTAATTCCGGTTGACGGCGAAGATCCAATGGCAAAAACAAGTTTCGGAGCGCGCGTTCAAGTGCGCTTCTAAACACGAAACGGGACGGACTCTATGAGTCCGTCCCTTTATTATTAATAGACTTGATCCTTTATCGTCATCCCGGAAAATTCGCAAGAGTGAGGCGCTGCGAACGGTGCGGATTTGTCCGGGATCTCCACGTTCAATCCCATTCAAATGCTTTCACCCCACCCATAACACCTTCCCCTGCATCAGGGGAGGAATCCTAACAAACTCGGACAGGTCGCCCCGCCTGCCAATATGCATTCGGGCAGGGACCTGTCCCTACCAAACAAATACGGGCGGCTCCCGTGCCGCCCCTACATCTCAACTGATTATTTTCAAAAACTCCCCCTCATCCAAAATCGTCACTCCTAACTGCTCCGCCTTATCATACTTCGATCCCGGATTTTCACCGGCCACGACGTAATTTGTTTTCACACTCACTGAACTAGAAACTTTGCCGCCCAAAGAAATAATTTTATCTTTCGCTTCATCGCGGGTCAGTGATTCCATTTCGCCGGTTAAGACAAATGTTTTGCCCGTCAAAATGTTGGAGGCGGCGCGTGGTGTGGGTTTTTCAATCTTCACGCCATTCGTTAATAAATTTTCCACGAGCTGCTGGTTTTCTAAAACTTTAAACCAATCAAACACGCTTTGCGCCACCACGGGACCAACACCTTCAATCGTTTCCATTGATTCGAGTTTGACTTTTTGCAATTTTGAAAGCGTGCCAAATTCGTCTGCGATTAAGCGTGCGGTTTCTTCACCGACATGACGAATGCCGAGGGCGTACAAGAAGCGTGCCAAGGAAATCTTTTTACTTTTTTCAATCGCGCTAATTAAATTCTCCGCGGACTTTTCTGCGAACCGTTCGAGCAATTCAATATCTGTTTGGGTGAGGGTAAAAATATCAGCTGGTGATTTTACTAAGCCAACGTTCGTAAATTGTTCAAGGATTTTTGGTCCTAGCCCGGCAATATCAAACGCCCGCTTCGACACAAAATGTCGCATTTGTTCGTGACGGATCGCAAAGCATTGTGGATTGGAACAATAATGCGCTACTTCGCCTTCGTGTTGTACCACCGGCGAACCACACATTGGGCACTTTTTGGGCATCGTAAATTTCTTTTCTTTCCCGGTGCGCAGCTTTGGCAAGACCTCAATAATATCCGGGATGATATCCCCCGCTTTTTGAATAATTACGGTATCACCAATGCGGACATCTAGGCGGCAAATTTCATCTTCGTTATGCAACGTCGCCCGCTTAACGGTTGTCCCTGCTAATTGCACTGGTCGCAAATGTGCCACTGGTGTTAAAGCGCCCGTACGCCCAATTTGCACCGTAATGTTTTCAACAACAGTCGTCGCCTGCTCCGCTGCAAACTTATACGCTGACGCCCAGCGAACGTGCTTCGCCGTTCGCCCTAATTGTTTTTGGTACTCTAAGTTATTAACCTTAATTACCACGCCATCAATTTGATACGGCAACTTCGAGCGGTGCGTGTGCCAATGATCAAAATAAGCTTTGGCGGCGGCAATGTTGGGTAATTTCTGCCAGTGCGAATTAGTGCGGAACCCTAACTCTTTGAGCTTGAGCAAGATTTGTTCTTGAGTTTCTAAGCCAAAATTTTCATACCCATAAATCGTCCACATAAAACTATCCAGATCGCGCCGGGCGGCCACGGCCGGATCAAGTTGACGAATCGTGCCGGCGGCGGCATTGCGCGGATTAGCAAATTCCGCCTGGCCAGCACTTACTTGGTCAGCGTTCATTTGCTCAAAACTTGTGGTTGGCATGTAGACTTCGCCGCCGATCTCAATGTTAAGCGGTTGTTTAATCTTGAGCGGAATACTGGCAATGGTGCGAATGTTATGAGTCACCACTTCACCGGTAATACCATCGCCACGGGTCACACCACGAACCAATGAGCCATTCTCATAATGAAACGACATGTTGAGGCCATCAATCTTCAGCTCGCAAACATATTCGATATCAGTTTCTAATGGCAAGTTTAAAAAACGTTTAATGCGCGCATCAAATTCTAACACTTCTTCAAATGAAAACGCGTCATCAAATGAATGCTTCGGGATTGGATGACGGAATTTTTGAAAGCGTCCGGAAGCCTTGCCACCAACTCGTTGCGTCGGCGAGTCGGGTGTGATAAATTCTGGAAATTCTTTTTCGAGCGCTTCTAATTCGTCTTTGAGTGAATCATACGCCGCATCGCTCAAGCTCGGCGCATCCAAGACATAATAGGCGTAGTCACTGTCAGTGAGCTGCGCCTTGAGTTTGGTAATTCTTTTTAAAGCGGCGTCGCGAGTCATGTAGAATTTTAATCTTGAATTGCAGTACTAGTGTTCGCCTGTAGAAATTTCAGTTTCTCCTGATCACTGCGAAAAGCGGTGCAGTTATTATTTAAGAAAAATTTAGAATGCATTTCAAAAAAAGGTAGTTCGAGCGGTAGTAAATTTACTTCACTGGTTACTTTAACCGTATTGTATTGTTGAGTTTTATTTAGCTCTGATAATTGTTGACACGACAATGCTCCCATGTCCCAGAGCTCTGCCAACGAAAAGTGTTTTTTGGTATGCACGGTTAGTTCGAGTCCCGTCTTTTTAATGCCATTAGTATATATGGTCATCACTTTACCGTCAGTCGTCGTATCTGGATAGCGTGATGTAATTGCCTCTGTAATAGCTTTAATTTCAGGAAACTTATGGTTTATATAAGGTTTAACAATTAATGGTCCAACGGCAAAATAAAGAATGGCGAATAAGACCACGCCACTTACCAACGCCATTACCCGCCCCTGCTTAGGTGCTTTAACTTTAAACTTAATCCATAACAACCCTATAATCAACCCTATAATATGAAGAAGAAGCCCGAGGACAAAATAACCCACTAAATACATTCTATTTTTGATCATACAAAACTATTATTGGTAGTCTTTGGTGATATCCGCTTCGGAGAACAAGACGAATCCGAGCAGGCCAGAAATTGGATCGCGTGGCGGGATCAAGGCGGTGATCGTCTGCTCGCTGCCAGCATAGGCGCCTTGCGAACGAATACTTAAATTAGTAATACCTTGAGAATTCAGGTCAGAGCAATTGTCATCATTGTATGCCTCAACTCGTAGATTAGACACACTATCGAGCGCATCATCGCCGAGGACGCGAATATCAATGGCGTAATCAACATCGGTCGGTAACTCGCCACCATCGATACGTCCGTTTTTAAGC
>JAGONZ010000010.1 GCA_017992755.1 Candidatus Buchananbacteria bacterium
ATCCTGCAGCTTTCCGCAACCCTGAAATTTCTAAAGAATTATTCCGCTGCCTACCATTAGGCGTCACGATCATCACCATCCCAAATCTCTACGAACAAGTGACGATTAAAATTCCCGTTGAACATATTGAATGGGAATGGTTTTTAAGTAATCTCAATGAGCACTCAAAGCGCACGTATGAACTAAGTAAGCGCGCTCTTGATATCATCATAGCTTTAATTGGTCTAAGTATTAGCATTGTCGTGGCGCCGTTAGTCGCGCTCGCCATCAAACTGACCAGTCCTGGTCCGGTCATTTTTAAACAAGTTCGGACTGGCCAAGGCGGCGTGCCGTTTGTAGCGATGAAGTTTCGCAGTATGCGCACAGACGCTGAAGCCAGCGGTCCACAATGGGCGCAGAAAACCGATCCGCGAATTACACCTTTCGGTCGCTTCATGCGTAAAACTCGCTTGGATGAAATCCCACAACTGATCAATGTGTTGCGCGGCGAACTGTCCATTGTCGGTCCGCGACCGGAGCGACCAGAATTTATCGAGCTCTTAACCAAAGAAATCCCTTTCTATCAACAACGACTCTTAGTTAAACCGGGCTTAACTGGCTGGGCGCAGCTCAACGGCCCCGCCTATGGCGGCTCAGTTCCCGAGTCACTGGAGAAAGTTAAATACGACCTCTACTACATCAAACATCGCTCATTGATCTTGGACTTAACGGTGATCCTTAAGACGATTAAGACCGTTATTAGCGCCAAGGGACAATAACTATTTACATGCGATCCTTATTTAAATCGGCGCCGTTGAAAATTCATCAACTCCTGCGCTGGAGCGAACGGTACACCAAAACTGACATGGTGTATTTATTTAAAGGTGGCTCGTGGCTGCTATCAGGCAATGCGCTATTAATTATCATTGCGTTTGCCTTGTCCGTGGCATATGCGAATTGGCTCAGTCCTGAGACTTACGGCACCTATCGCTATATTTTATCAGTAGCTAGTTTATTGGCCCTGACATCACTGCCAGGGATGAAATCAGCGGTCAGCCGGGCGATTGCCCTGGAACAAGTTTCGACCTTGCGCCAAGGGTTTAAGGCGCGCGTCCGCTGGAGTTTACTGGGCACTGCGATGGGATTAGCCATTGCCGGCTATTATGCGTATCAGGATAATTTTGTTCTGAGTATTGGCATTGCGCTCGTCAGTTTGTTATTTCCACTAGCTGAAGCGCTTGATCTCTACCAGTCATTTTTCCTGGGGAAGAAATTATTTCATCGCCAAGCAATTGCTAATGCCACTACCGCCATCTTCCAAGCCGTGGTTATCTGCGCCATCCTACTGATCCAACCAAACAACGTTTGGTATTTGCTGATTGGTTTTTTTGGGAGTGAAATTATCATTCATGGTTTTTGGTGGTGGCGAATTAAAGCCCTTACAGCCAGCAATGCCTCGAACGCCGAAACGATCGCCTACGGCAAACATTTAACGGTCATTACCACCCTCAATTCAGCATTACTGTATATCGACCGCCTGCTGGTGTTTCAATTTATCGGCGCCGCTCAATTAGCATCGTTTGTGGTGGCCACCGCACCAACAGAACAGTTGCGCGGCCTGGTTCGCAACATTCAAACGATGGCGATGCCCAAGTTCACCCAACAAACAGCAATCGACCGTCAGTCACTTTGGTATAAGATTTTACTGTTTGGACTAGCAATTGCGGGCGGCACCGCTATCTATATCCTTCTGGCACCAATGCTGTTTACATTCTTATTTCCTCAATACTTAAGCGGGATCGGCTACAGCCGGCTCTTTGCGCTTTCTTTGCCCGCTATTAGCGTCAGTGGCTTTGTAGCCTCAATTCTCGAAGCCCGAGCCCACCGTCGAGCGCTGTATCACTACAATGTGATCAGTAATGTGATCAGTATTATTCTGCTCATCCCGGGCTTATTCTTTTTTGGAATTTTTGGCCTAATTGGTTCGCGCGTAATCGCCCGCTACTTCAGTCTCGCGTATGCGTGCATCCTCTGTGATCGAAGCCTTAAACATCACGAACCGGAATTAGTTAGTTAAAAAATATTAACGCCACAATAAAAAACACTCCGCGCGGAGTGTTTTTTATTTGATTGATTTACTAACTATTTAACAATTGTTGGTCGACACCGATAAATTGTGGCGTCAATTTTCCCCGATTGATTTTTTTCTTGGGCCTGACAGGTAGCTAAATAGTCGGTATAAAAACTATTAGGATAGATCGGGGGCGCATTGATCACGAGCACATGACCATCAAATTCAGAAAATATTTTTCGATACTCAGCTTCAAAACTCGGCACGGCGTACATGCGTCGAGCATACTTCCCGGTTTTCTTGATTTCATAGCCACCGTTATCGTTGTACACAATGACTTGTTTAATCTCTGAATCTTTTTGAATAATGTCGGCTGCCCAATACACCAACTGTCGAGCGGAGCCATTAATCCTCCCAAACGTGAGTTCTTCGTAGAGGGTGAAATTATACACGATTCCTAAGAGACAAACGGTGACAATTACTGTTTGTTTGAGGCGACCGCGTAACTTGAAAGCAATGATCGCTAACCCAAAGACTAACAGCCAGGAGACGATAATGTAGAGCCAGGACACATAAAACGGCAATGGCCCCGAACCACCAGAAAATGAAAATAAGAAATTCCACGGTCCAAACACGATGCGGTGCACCCATTCGGCTTTTGGGTATACCGGAACGGCGACATGTGGCAAGAATTGCAAACCAAAGACGACAAGCGCGCTTATTATCGCCACGCCATACGACCACCACGGCAACGATCGCCAAGATTTCCAATCAACTCGTCCGAGCAAATAACCAGCGATCACGCACAATGGCAACACGAGAAACGCTAAGTAGCGATCAAGTGCACCAATTGAGAAATCAAATATTACCAAATAAAACACTAAGCCCGCGCCGATGAAGATGTAAAAGAGTTTTAGTGGTTCAAGGCGACGCAATCCCAGGATTCCTGCCAAGACTAATAGCGGTGACAAATACAAAACGCCTTTTACCACTTGAATCGCGGTTTGCAAATAATTTCGATTCGTAACCCCGCGGAAAAATGTTTCCCAATAATGAAGGCCGCGCGCAATCGTAAAGCCTTCAAAAATAAATTGTGATACATACAACACCAACACCGTTACTCCCACAGCCGCTAACAAGCTCGCGGCCAACATTATGATTCTTCGACGATTAAAGACGCGTCGTTCGGTAATAATATAATCTAAAATGATTGCGCCAACGCCAATAATAAAACTCAGTTTAACCATTAAGCCCATGAGCATCACCAACGCCATTAATCCCAACCACAAATATTTTTTAGGATCGGCAGTTGTTCTGATTGCCATGAACGAATCATATAACCACAGCGATACTAAGAAGAAGAACGGCAAGATGGCGCCATCAGTATCAACGGTAATTGAGGCGAGAATGCCGAAGAATGCGGTTGCAAATAACAATGATGCCCCGATAGCTGTTGACTGCCCGTAGCGTCGTTTAACAACTACGTACAGTAATACAATATCAACCAAGCTAAAGAAGAACGGCGTCAGGCGGAAATTATCATCCCCAAAAATTACGCGGGTGTATTTGTAAATAAACTCGGTTAGAGGCGGATGCGGGACTGAACCTGGTGCCATTAATGCCGGATTAGCGTACATTGGCCACTTGTATTCATCTTGATGATATGGTGCGTGGATCAGTGGCAAACGCAATATGACAAATAAGGCGACGATGCCAATTAAAATCAAAGTAACGCGATGTTTCGTTAGCAATTGCATCATAGAATTAGAACAAATGTTTTAATAACCCCAAAATCCCCTGCTTCCACGGCACGCGATGGGAAATCCCAGCCGCGCCCTTGAAATCTGCTTGATGCGCTAAATACCATTCATAATTGCGAACCAGCGACGCTTTGTTGGAGTACTGCGGCGCGTACCCCAAAACTTTTTCCGCTTTATCAATCGACACAAAGCTATCTTTCGACGCGGTTTCATACACCCACTTATAAATCGGCGACAATTTAAGTGCTTCGAGAATTCTTAATATCATGATCATTGGCCAAGCCGGAAAGCCGCTAATCTTTTTACCAAAGCCCGCGCGATCAAGCACTGCCTGATAATCTTCCTTCATCGTCGTAAACTCTTTGGCGCCAATATTGAATACATCATTAACAATCTGTCGATCTAATGTTGAGCACGCATAAATCGCTTCGCACAAATCATCAACATCAAGCAGTTGATACCGATTATTACCGCTGCCGATCATTGGGAAACCATGGCCGGTGACCGCCCAGTCATATAACAATGCAAACACACCCAAGCGTTCGGGTCCAACGAATGATTTCGGCCGAATAATTGGCACGCACAAACCTTTAGTTCTAAAGCCAGCGCAAATATCTTCCGCAGCAATTTTGGCTTTACCGTATTCACCAACACCACTCAGATTGTCAGTTTCAAATAACGGGTGATGGTCGGGAATGCCGTACACTGCCGTTGATGAAATATGAATCATTCGTTGCACCCCAACATCGAGCGCCGCTTGGCAGACATTGCGAGTGCCATCAATATCCGTAGTGCGAATATCTTCAGCTGAGTATAAAGGCAACGCGGCTGCCGTGTGAACGACGATATCACTCCCCTGCATCGCTTGTTTGAGTTGTTCGAGATTGCGAATATCGCCAACGTGTTTTTTAACCAGGTCCGCTTCGGGATAATCAAACACCACGAGATCATAAATTGCGACTTCGTGGCCTTTTTTTAATAAAAAACGGGTTAAATTAATCCCTAAAAAACCAGCGCCACCAGTAATAAAATATTTTGCCATATCCTAATAGAGTAACAAAAATGAGATTAAGAGCCAAATTGCCAACATCGCCACCACCTTCCAATCTTTGACCACTAATGATTCAGGAAATTCCCCCGCTTCTGGTTGGCGAATAATTTTTAACAACAAGCGAAAAATGATAATCGCTACCAATGGAACTGTGAATACTTGAAATGCCGACTTGCTACCAAGTACGCTATATAAACTGTACGTGGAAACCACCAAAATAGCTGCGGCGACAACAATTGATTTGATAATCTCCGGCGTATACTGATCAAGAACACTTCGACGATTCGGGTACCGACTTTCGGCTAGGCGTTTACCAGCAGCTAGAAATAACGCGCCAAAGAACACACACAAAATAATCCACGGCGACACATACACCGCCGCAGCCACACCACCCGCTTCAATCCGCAACACATACAAAAAGGCAATGGTGACAATATCAAAAACCGCCCAGTGTTTAAGGTAGCGCGAATATACAAGATTTAAAAAGACATATGCCAATAGCACCAACAGGAGCACTGGCACTGCGGTTAGGATTAGAATCACAACAGCGATTAATGCTACTACTAATACCACTAACTGCAACCGTGAAATTGATTCCCAAGCAAGCGGTCGGAACTGCTTAAGTGGATGCGCCCGATCAGCTTCGACATCATGTAAATCATTGATCACGTAAATCAAGCTCGCCAGGGCACAAAACGCCACGCCAGCGAGCATCGTTGATCCTAACTTGTGAGCATCCAACACCTCGGCCGCAAAAAACAATGGGGCGAATACTAGTAAGTTTTTAACCCACTGCCATGGCCTCATTAAAATCCAGATGGGAGCAAGAAATGTTAATGGCTTAGCAAAGACCGTAACAATTCGATCAATCATATATGCAAGACGAACTGCTGGTTTTTCATTTGCTCCTCGTACATGATCGACCTTAATAAATTGAGCTTTTAAATTTGCAGCCAGCAAACCGTCAGTTAGAAATTTGTCGCCAATAACGACCAGCTTATCTGTTCGAGCAATTGTTGTTTCGGCGAGCACTCTGGGACTTGGCTTTAAAACAACATTGGGAATTAACGGTAGTCCAAGCGTTGTCGCTACAGACGCGATGCGGTCGCGATGGCCATTCGAGCACAAGAAAACTTTGGCTTGAGCTGTTAACGCGGTAAGTTTAGCCTGAACAACTGCGCTCACGCTTGATTCGCCATCGATCACGATTGTGCCATCAACATCAAGAATCACGGTAGCGCCTTGAAACTTGGTAACATCGAGGTCGTGGAAATACATAGGTTAGGATTTTGCAAAAATTACAATCAGCACGCCAGCGATCATCAACGCATAGCCACCGATTTGCCACGGATTAATCGCTTCCTTTAAGGCAACGGCGGCAATCACGTTGACCACAATAAAACTGCCGATCACCATGATCGGATATGCGATTGAGAGCGGCAAATACTTGAGGGCTAAAAAGTATAATGGCACATTGCCCACAAATAAAATACAGCCAACAATAAACTGCCAATTGTGAGCGACTAAATAAAGCGGTGACCATGACGCCAGGTCGATACCGGAGCGCGCTCCAAGCTTGAGCATAAGATTGGCTAAGGCGTTCAAAACAAACGCGCTAATGAGAAATATATAGGCCATACTAGTGCGTGCGTTTATAAATTCCAAAGACATCTTCCTTGTGCTCGAGGGTGTACTGAGTTTTAAACCAGTCGCTTTGGGCAAAGCAGGCATCCATTTCATTGTCGCCGATAATGAGCCATTCGGGCTGCTTCGCTTGAACAAGTGCTGGTGGCACGACATACAATTGATCATTGGTTAAGCACGTTCGTGGCGTTGGGTAATAATCAACCGCGTAATTATTAATCAGTCCAATAAAATCTTCAACGCGCGCATTGGTAATATAGCCAACGATACCAATATTACTCATGCCAATTGATTCATTGGGCTGCACTTTGTCTTTTAAATAGTCGCCGACGGCAAAGAATGTCGTTTTAGAACCGGCGCTTGGCGTGGTTAAATAATACCCCCATTGGCATAGTGGGCCCGCTACAATCAATGCGATGAGGGCGATTTTTAAATATTGCTGCTTGGTTTTTTGATACACACTCGCGACGCCAGCGATCGACAACAAAATCCAAAACGGTTCGACTTGATTCAGGTACCACGGATACATTACGGGATTCGAAATTGAATATGATACCAGGTACGCCAACGGAATTGCGAATAATAACCAGGTGTCTTTCGTTATTATTCGTTTGATCCCAACACCGACTAGCGCCACGAATGGCAACAAGTTTAATAGTACTTGCAAGGGAATTTGGGCTGGATCGAAAATTCGACCCCAATATATACGACTCAAGTGCGATAACTGAACTTTGAGCGCTTGATACCGTGTTTGATAGACGATGTCGTTAAAATGAATCTTGGTAGCCAGTGATTGCGGAATAATGGTATGGAAATACAGCCAGGAGAACGCCAACCACGGCAATGCCGTTGCAATCGTGATGCCAGTTAAAATCACTGTCCACTTTAAACCTTTTTTCTGATACCAGTAGATTGCCACTAACACCGCAATTAAGCCGGCATCAGGGCGTACCAAAAGAGCGATAGCTAACAATATAGCAGATAGCTTATAGCGCTTGGCGAATAGGACATTTAAAAATACTAGGATAGCTAATAAAAACAAGGGTGTTTCCATACCCTCGGGAATCATTCGAGATAGATTGAGACAAAAGACAACCAAAGCCAATAATGCAAAGTTTTGTGGTAAGAACCGCTTACTTAATTGATAAAAACTGATTGCCGACAACGAAAAAAAGATCACGTTCAGCCCAGCAACTAAAGCCGGCGTATTGACCCATGGCAATAAAACTTTGAAAGCAGCACCGACTAAGGTGAATAATGGTGTTGTTGATCCAAGTACCCGCTCGCCAATATTAAACACAAAGCCGTGACCAAAGGCGATGTTGTCGATGTAGCGATATAAAATGAATTGGTCGTCGTTGGGGAAACGTAGCTTTGTAAGTGTTATTACTAGCAACGATGAAACCAGCGCCAAACCAAAAGCAAATAGCTCGTATTTATACGCCTTTAAAAAACTAGTGACTCGATCCATCATAGTTGTTTTGAACGATAACGGAAAATCAGTCCGATCATTTTGAAACCTAATATTACTGATTTAGTAATATTGCCGGTATACATCGACTGACCAACGCGCGGCAAAAACATCACCGGGATTTCGATCGGAATAATTCCGGAACGCAATGTCCAAATCATCAACTCGGGCGAAAACGTGCCGCTACCGTCTGAGAATTTAAACAGACGCTCAACTTTTTCCAGGGCTGAACGTGAAAATAATTTGTAAGTACAGCCGACGTCCGTGAGCGTTGGGCCGTTATATACCACCTCCAACAACTTGGCCACACCCCAGTTCCCTAATCGAACAGAGAATGGCATAAACGCCCCGGACCAAATCGTGGCGCGTGATGTTCGAGTACCCCAGACAACGTCAAAGTCGCGGCTGAAGATTAAAAATTTCTCGAGATCATTCGCTGTAAACGTGCCATCAGCTTCGACAGTGACGATTAAGTCACCGGTGGCTTCGCGCATGCCACGCATCAACGCGTGGCCGTACCCCTGGTTTTCAGTTTCGCGAATATGGCGCGCTGGGGTTTTGGCAATTTCTTCGGCGGTATTGCCTAAGGCATTATTATCAACTGCCACCACTTCATCAACAAATCCGGTCGCAAAAAAATCAGTAATCACTTGAGCGATACTGCCCGCTTCGTTATAGGTGGGGATGACGATGCTAACTTTTTTACCGTGATACATAATATTACTTCAGATTTTCAACTAAACCTTGGGCTAATTGCTTGAGGCTGTGGTTTTGGTGAACATATGTTCGTAATTCTTGGCCCAATTGCGAACGCTCGGCAACGGGCAATGTCAGTAAGCCTTTAATCTTTTGGGCTAAATCCTCCACATCATGATACTCGAAGATGCAGCGGTCATCAATAACACCTTTGAGGGCGATATTAGAGACAATCACCGGACATTCACAAGCCATCGCTTCAAAAATGGTTTTATCAAAAAAACCTGGCCGCGACATATTAATAAAAATCGCCGCTTGCGAATACCATTTCACGGTCTCAGTATTGGCAATCCCCGCTTGAAAACTAACGAATTCATTTAAATTCAGCTCTGTGACTAGTTGTCGCAAGCTATCAGCGTACGACTGATGCTCCGGTAATGGATCGCCAATAATCATTGCCGTTACCGGTAATGCTGAATGGACCAAGGCGATCGCCTTAATGAGTGTTTCTAGATCTTTAGCGGGCGAAATTCGGCCAATACTCAACACCATAGTAGCTGACCGCTGGAGTTGTGGATCAGGTGAAAAATAATCAGTATCAATGCCAGCCGGCATTAATTTGGTATTGGGAAATTGAGCCGTAAACGATTGTGGTGAGGTGCAAAAAACTCGGTGGCAAAAATATCCAGCCAACCAGGTCAACCAATTCCCTACCGGATGATTGCGCCACATATAGACGCGCTTGCCAGTAAGGCGCCACCACCACCCAGCTAAGAGCACGTATTCTTGATTCATGTGTACAAATACCGTGTCGTACTGACGATGACGCTGCCACAAATATTTGAACAACTTACTCACGTATTTAAAGCGCGATTCGCCCACTTCCTTACCAAGTGAAAACACCTGCACATTACTCGGCAAATCATAGTCGCCTTGCTTCAAGCAAATCACTGTCAACTGCTCAAAATGAGTTGAAAATTCTTGCAACCAACGGTGCATAAACCCCAGTACGGGGTCGCGGCGATCAACGACTTGAGTAATAATTAAGAGTTTCACAAAATTACTTGGTTGCGTAAATATAATATCCAGATGTTGTTGACCGCCCCTTCACTGTTTTGAAGATTTGATCAAGCCAAGTTGAAACCGGATCAACCAGCCACCGCAATCGGTGTTGCTGCGGCAAAAAGAAAAACAGTGCCTTGAAATACCCGCCGCGCTTAACGTAAGTAACGGTCGTAAATTGTTCAAACAACACTTCAAGCGTATCGTCAAAAATTCGCCAATAATCTGGGTAATTTCCCTTCCGGGCATGATACGGATAAATTGACGGCACGTGAAAAAAAGCACTGCCGCCTGGTCGCAATACTCGATACACTTCCTGCGCCGCTACGATTGGATTGCGCACGTGCTCCAACACCGAATGGCAAATGACACCATCTTGGCTGTCAGTTGCTAATGGTATCGCATGAATGTCGCCGACCACATCAGCGCCGCTCGCTGCATCATAATCCATTGTTTGATAGCGAGTCTGCTGCAAAATTTCTTTGTACGGCGCTAACCATTTTTGAAACCGCTCACCGCCACCAATATCCAGCACTAATTGGTTCGGCTGGGCGAGTTTCTTAATTGATTCATCAATGAACAGTTCGTACGGTACTCGTGAATTCTGAATATTCATTTAGTTAGTTTTTTTTCGGGTTACGTCCAATAAAGAGCAAGTCAAACGCAAACCAGCCGGGATTCCATTTAGCGAGCGCTGCATGTCGACCTAACCCTCTAATTTCTACTTCATTAAAATGCATTTTCATTAAGCCTTCTAATTCGGCTGCCGTGAAATGATTAATGTGCGTCGGGTCAGAGAGAGGCGTAAACCGCTTGCTGCCTTTCAAATAGCGGAGCCGGTTTTTTAAATTGAAAGCATTGGGGATAGTCCCAATTAAGACACCCTTAGGCTTTAAAACTGAAGTGATCTTTTTCAAAACCTGATCTGGATAATATAAATGTTCTAAGACCTCTCCAGCAACTGCCACATCAAAATCAACGGGCATTGTTTGTTGCCAGTCACCATTTAAGTCCGCATAGCGCGCATCGACTCCTAATTGCCGCGCTTGTTCCAGGGCGTTGGTATCAATGTCTAAGCCAATAACGGTATTGCCAGTTAAGAAACTCTTAGTGAGTGCGCCATCGCGACAGCCAATATCAATAATTTTCTTGCCGGTACCAATCACTTCCGCAAAAATCTGGCTGCGCTCTTTTTCCATAATAGTAAAACCTGGTTCGCGATGGTGCTGATGGTGAAATTCGTACACTGCTGAGACTGAATCTTTCATACAGAATGCTTTAGCTTATTGATATAGAGATCTTTATAACTTGGCAGAGTCGCGACCGTAGCCATGGCAGCCTCGCCCAAGCGCTGACGCAATCCCTGGTCGGTCGCGAGGCGTTTCATCGCCGCCACTAAGGCTTCTAAATCGCCAACAGGAATTATCAGTCCTTCGCGGTCCTGATGGATAACTTCTCCGGCACAACCAACATCAGTCATAATAATCGGCAGGCTAGTGGCCGCTGCTTCGATGACCACCAAGCCCCAGCCCTCATGCTCTGATGTTAGCAGAAAAGCGTCCGCGGCACCATAATACGGCGCCAATTTGTCTTGCCAGCCAACAAATTCAACTTGATCGACAAGACCCAACGTATTGGCTTCGGCTTGTAATTGAACTCGTAACGGGCCATCACCCACGATCTGGAGTCGACATACGACACCATCGCGCTTAAGAATGGCTAATGCTCGGAGCTGAAGTGAAATATTTTTTACCGGGACCAATCGAGCCACGGTTAAAAAGGTAAAGATTGGGTTCGAAATTTCATATGTCGATCGCTTGTTGATGGTGATCGGGGTGAAGACAGGGATAACAATGATTTTGTGTTCAGCTAAATGATATTTATCGATCAATGAACACTTCAAGCGCTGACTGACAACACGAATCACATCCGCGTGGCGCAGAGTCCACTGAGCAATGTGCGTTCGCAGCCAGTTTTCTTTTTCAAACCCATGGATCTGGACTTCAAACGTACTTCGGCGGCAGTGGGCAATCACCCAAGCTATCAACGACAAATAGTACGGGTCTTGCACCGTAATTTGATCAAAGTGACGCTCGCCCGTTAGTCGCCAACAGAATTTAAAAATTTTAACCAGTTGCAAAATCTTATTGCCGCCAACACCCACAATACTCAGATGTTCAGCTGCCTGAACCTGGGCATCTGCCATCGCGGGAACAACAACGACATATTCATCAATGCTTTGGCCGTACGCCACTAAACGCTGATGCGCGAGCGACTGAGCGTCCAATAGTGATTGATCAAGACTGATATTAATAATCCTCATAGTACGGCCACTAATTCTTTCAGCATCCGCTCTTCATTAAACGCTGCCACTTTGTGCCGCGCCGTCGTCGTTAATTTTGTCGCCAATACTGAATCTGCTAAAATTTGCTCGATTGATTTCAATACTGCTGCTTGATCATTTGGCGTTACTAATAACCCACTGACTTGATCAGTAATTAATTCTGGATTACCACCAATATTAGTCGTGACAATCGGCGTTTCGGCGGCCATCACTTCGAGCAAGAGATGGGAAAAACCTTCGTAGCCGGTGTTAAGCACAAACACATCAGCGGCGCGCGCATAATTCAGCACGATTTGCTGGGACACTTGTCCAACTAAAATAATATGTTCGGTGAGTTGAGCCGCGGCAATCTTTTTTTGTAACTGTTCGCGTTCCGGCCCTTCACCAATAATATACAGTTTGAGCTCGGGGAACTTGGAGCGCAACTGAACAACAACATCAATTACAACATCGAACCCTTTCCATTTCACTAAACGCCCAACGCTAACAAGTACTTGCCCGGCTACTCCAAGTTGTTGACGAACTTCAGTCTTCGATTTAAATTCTGGAACATCAAACGCGTTATACACGACCGTAATTTTTGATTCGGGCACACCCCAATTACTGACAATCTTTTTTAAATATTCACTCGGGACAATCACGAGCGAAGCCTGACATGCTATCCAGTATTGGAGTAATTTAAATACGGGTATCGGAAATCGATACCCATGCTTTTGGGAAAAATCCTCCATCGTGTCCGTAACGCCAAAGCGCTGTGTCCCCTGTTCCCAGGCATAGTCACCAGCAACCCTTAAAACAAAGCGCTTGCGGCGCAAACAAGCAACGACCGCCGCTGGCAAGCCAACACTGAGTGGATCCAGGGCGTAAATTGTATCAACAGCGGCACTGCCACGCCATAATTTATATCCATAAACAATATGCCGCCAGCCTTTAATCAGATGCCGCACCGTGCCAAATGACACTAAAGAAACAGCAACGCCTCTTGCTGGTAATTGATTAACTAAAAGTTGTGCGTACGTTGCTGGCCCGCCAATATCTGGCGGAAAGATTCCGGTAGCGATCAGAATTCGCTGAGTCATGATATGGCTCTTATTTGAGCATTTTAGAAATCAAGGGTGCCTGCTCGTTAATCCATTGCCACAATTGCACCAAACCTTCAGCAATTGATGTCGTTGGTTCCCACTCAAGATCTTGCTTCACTTTGCGAATATCTGCCACGAAGATCGGCTGATCACCCGTACGCATCGAATCATAACTAATGGTTAACGGTCGGCCTGAAAATTTTTCAATCTGAGGCAAGAGCTCATGGAGCGAAAGAGTGTTATTGGGGCCACCGCCAGCATTATAAACGTTGCCACTGACGGCATCGATTCTCTGGAAGCCTTTTTCATATAGTCGCACCAAATCCCCCGCAAACAGTAGGTCACGCACTTGCTTGCCGGTGCCATAAATCGTCACTGGCCGTTCCTGACTGGCAGCAATCATAAACCACGCCACCCAACCCTGATCTTCAATCCCAAATTGATGTGGTCCATAAATACATGATTGGCGGAACACCAACGTTTTCAATCCATAAATGCGCGCATAATCTCGGACATATTGATCGGCAGCGCCCTTACTGCAGCCATACGGCGAATGGAAATCCAGCTGTTCTGTTTCCGGAATGCCGAACTGTTGACAATTAGATTCTGCAAATTGATATCGCGTTTCAGCTTCTACTACCGGTCGAGCTTCAAGGCCGCCGTAGACCTTGTTAGTTGAACTATAAATGATTGGTGGCCGATTAGGACTTAAACGAATTGCCTCCAATACATTAAAGGTGCCCAGGGCATTGATCATAAAATCAGTCGTTGGATCAGTAACGGAAGTCGTTACTGCCACCTGTGCTGCCAAGTGAAGTACCGCATCATGAGCGGCTACTGCCTGAGCCAAAGCGGCTGTGTCTGTACGCAGATCGAGTTTTAGTAATGTAGCCGCCGTGCCTGATACCTTGAGTAATTCTTCAGCATTATGCTCAGAACCTCGACGTGAAAAATTATCAGCGATCGTTACCTCCCACCCTTGGGCTAAAAAATAATAGGCGGCATTAATCCCGATAAATCCAGCACCGCCGGTAATAAGTAGACGTTGAGCCATAGAGTTGTTTTTACTTTCCAGAAAAACTATACTATAGTAGAGTTTATCCTTCTATAATAGGCCAATTATTACATTTTCAAGAGAATTAATCAAGGCATTTGTATGGCTTCTATTCCCTCCTCGCTTCCGCTCGTTTATTGCTCTCCTTACTACAAAAAGAGTGTCCATTCTGGGGCTAATCGCCGTTTTGAGGAGCTGATTCGACGTTTCCAGGAGGAATTCCCAGAACGCTTCATTTTGATCGTCGCCAAAGGTGAAAAGCCGGACTGGTATCACGGCCGAGTTTTTGAAGTCGACTATACCTTTAACCATGTTAGTAAATTTAGAACCTGGTATCAAATTGAAAAGATCCTGAGTCACTTACCGCCAGCGTTAGTTATTAATGAATTTATACCGATCCCCTTCTTGACGCTCAAGCTTAAGCGCCATCGTCACTGCCAGGTAGTGTATGACTTCCGGTATTTCACCAGCACTAAGGGCTCGCTGTATCGGCTACTGTTTGGCAGTTTCCTGAAGTATCAGTGGCGATACTCGGAATATATCGTTACCTGCAGCGACTTCTCAATTGACGAACTCCAAAAATATGTTGGTTTCGATGCTCAGAAAGTAATTAAAAGTTACTTCGGGATCGATGCCAAACTCCTTGATCGCGGCGATCAAGAAGTCTCAACGTCTAAAACCATCGATCTATTGTATGTGGGGCACTTTGAAACCCGCAAGAACCATATCAATTTAATTGAAGCGCTCAAATTATTGCCAAAAGAATTAGTCGTAAAATTAGTTGGCGTTGATAATGGATTGCAAACGATGCTCGAAAATCGTTGCCGAGAATACGGTCTTGTTAATGTTAGTTTTGAAACGATCAACGATGATGCAAAACTGTGGCCCCTCTACGAACAAAGTAAGTTATTTGTTTTTCCGTCAATCTATGAAGGCTTTGGGATTCCACTAATTGAAGCGTTATCATTGAACGTCCCCGTTGTTTGTTCAGATATTCCAGTATTTCGAGAAGTTGGCGGGGATATGGCCACTTATTTTGACCCACTCAATCCTGACTCAATCGCTCAAGTCATGAGCGAGGCTTTATCAACACCAACCAAACTCGATCGCGCACGCGTCCGCCAACACGTCGATAACTTTCTCTGGGATACCATTTACCGTCGCTTTGTAACTGATCTCCTGCAGCTACCTACACCTGACCAACGCTAACCATACTCATGACCAAGCCAAGAATTCTCTACATCGTTACTCAAGCTGATTGGGGCGGAGCGCAAAAATATGTGTTTGAACTAGCGATCGCTGCCCAAGACGAGCTTGAAGTTTCAGTTGCCGTTGGGCATAGTCAAGATCGAACCTTGGTCACCAGGCTCAATGAATATGGTATTACTGTTCACGAATTAAACCATTTAGTGCGGCCACTCTCGCCGTACCACGACCTAGCCAATGCCTGGGAGATTGCGCAGGTAATTCGCCAGATTAAACCCGATATTGTTCATCTTAATAGCTCAAAAGCTGGAATTACCGGCACCTGCGGTTCAGTAATCGCTCGACTATTTGGCACCAAACATCGACTCGTATATACCGTCCACGGCTGGGCGTTTCGTGAATCGATTAATTTAGTGTACCGCGGCGTGTATGCCGTCAGTGAATGGCTATTATCATGGCCGCGTGACTTAGTAATCTTTATTGGCGCCGCTGATGAACGCGCTGCCCGCTACTTTCCTCTGCGCCAACATGTCTGCATTGCCAATGGGATTGATCCGGATATTTCATTTATCGAAAGAAATATTGCCCGTCAGCAATTAGGGGTATCAGCGGATTCATTTGTTGTGGGCACCATCGCCAATTTTTACGCCACCAAAAATCTTGGGCAGTTTATTGCTATTATCAATCAAGCCCGGACAGTCATCCCAAACTTAGCAGCCGTTATTATTGGCGATGGAGACTTACGGCCCCAGTTAGAGGCTCAAATTAACGATTTAAGCCTGGTAGACGTCATTAAGCTTCCGGGCAAGCTTCCTAACGCGTCCGCTCACCTCAAAGCATTTGACGCTTACCTGATTACTTCAACTAAAGAAGGCTTACCGTTTTCGTTGCTCGAAGCAATGAGCGCAGAATTGCCAATTGTGACCAGCAACATCGAAGGCCTTAATGACATTATTACCGAAGCTACCAACGGACTACTCTTTGATGTCACTAATACTCGAGCCGCGGTTGATGCTTTGGTGAATTTCTATCAAAAACAAGACCGAGCGCGAACGCTCGGTCAGGCAGCACGACAAACACTTATTGCAAATTATACACAGCGGTCAATGATCGGCCAAACACTCGCCGCTTACCGCGTACTGGTGGCAAAATGAAACCCCTTAAGGAGCGTTGCGGTTGATGTCTGGAATTGCTTTGTCGCCACACCTTGCAATGTCACTAGGAGCGCTGCCGCTGGCTCATCATCCAAAAAGACTGGGCGCTGAGCCAGGAGTGCTCGCACCTCTTCAGTGCGACCAAGATACACCGTTCCATACAACAAGTGCTGATACGAGTCTGGTCGTGATTTGTTAAGATTATATGCCTTTTGAAACGCAACTAAAGCAGCGTCGGTGTGACCTTGTCTAATCTCGGTACTTGTGGCCAGTGCAGATAACGATAACTGGGCGTAGCCGAGATCAAAATAGGCTTCCGGGCGATTTGGAGTTAGGCCTTGCAATTGCTGTTGTAATTCAACAACGCGCTGCAAGCGCTCAGGACGATTACTACTCGTCACGGTATAAAAACTCATCAGCGACAAATATGCTCGGGCATTTTGGGGGTTTTCAGCACTATCTGTTTTAAGTTCGCGCTCGATAAATTCTAACCAGTTACCCAACTGCGCTTGAGGAATCTGTCCTTGCGCTGCTACTGTATAGAAGAACTGATACGCCTGTTGGCGAAACTCACTCCGGCCATACGTGTGGCGACTGATGGCTACTTCAACCATTTGTCGACGGCCTTCCATAGTCAATTGCTGACCACCTAAAGCGGCAATAAACATCCGATTCGCCATTAGTGGCCGCACCGTAACGACATACGCCACGCCAATCACCACTACCGCCACGATACCGCCAATAACTGGCAGCAGTGCCGGTGAGACCACTGGCAACTTTGGTTCATAGCTGCGGCCAGATAAGGCGGCCGCAAATGATAGGAGGACGATCAGCGGAATATACGTGACCAGCGCTTCAAAAATAAACATGTTTTGAATGCCATATGCCAACAACGTCACCGTGATAATAATCGGCAGAGCGAGATACCGATCGTTAAGCGCTTCGCGGCGCTGGTAATACCCACGCCACATCATGATAATTGGCGCTAGTAAAAAGCTCAAGTACACGAGCAGACCAATGACGCCACCAGTGATGAGTCGATCAATAATCAGATTGTGTGACCGATCAAACCATGGTTCCCGCAACTCAGGGTTAAAAAAGTAATTAAATGGATATTGGAAATTTTCATAGCCCCAACCAAGAATTGGTTTTTGCTTGATTGCTTCAAGCGCAATCCCCCACACCAGTAATCGATTTTTGGCCGTGGCTTCACTCAAAGAAATTGAAGTTAACCGACTGAGCGCCGGATTCATTCGGACAAAATCCGCATTGCGGTTTTGGTACACGGCCAATCCCGCTCCTAGTACCACTACTCCCAACGCTACCGTTATTAATGCCGCTCCAATAATCGACTGCCGATGAGCTTTTTGGCCAATCGCTGATGGTTGTTGATGTCCAAGGATCGCCCGAAGCCCTAAATATATGAAATACGGCAACAGAAGCCCAGCGCCGGCAATTAACCCCAAATACGCACCGCGGGTTTGGGTTTGAATTAATATTAATAATTGCAAAACTAAGGCCACGCCATATAACCCACGCAAATACCAATTCTTTCGGCGGAACAATAAAATCAAAGTGAAAAACATCCCGAACAGCAAATAGCCGCCCACATACCCAGGATTGCCGATAGTGGAATCAAGGCGGGCGCCCGTTGATGACGGCAAGAGAAAGTCTACTAATCCAGTAGGCGCTAAGATGCCATTTACAATCTTTAAAATACTACTAAAAATGACATAGGCGGTATGGGGGCCATGCTGTGACAACCATTGCACCAACCCTACAAATGCTACGAGTACACTAC
>JAGONZ010000011.1 GCA_017992755.1 Candidatus Buchananbacteria bacterium
GGATTTGATTGACTCTATGCGTCATCATGGATTAGTGGGCATGGCGGCGCCTCAAGTTGGCAAGAATGTCAGAATTTTTGTGACCGAGATTAGAAAAACCAAATTTCGCACCAGTGAAGTAGTCAACGGTGAATTACGGATTTACATTAACCCGACAATTATTGCCGCTTCTAAAAAAATGGTAAGCGGCTGGGAGGGTTGCGGGTCGGTAGCGTCAGCTAATTTATTTGGTCGCGTTAAGCGATCAGTAGCAGTGACAATTGAGGCGTTTGATGAGCGAGGAGATAAATTTCAATTTAAGGCCACGGATTTATTAGCTCGCGTCATTCAACATGAGATGGATCATCTCAACGGCATCGTATTTACCGATACTGCTGATCCCAAAACGTATATGAGTAGAAATGAATATCTTGCAATGAAACTGAAGTAGAGTAATTTATCACAGTTGTATGGCAACCTACCTCGCGTTCCTGCGCGGCATTAATGTTGGCGGGAACAACATCATCAAAATGACGGCGCTCAAGGTGTGTTTCGAATCTTTGGGATTTGCCGATGTTCGGACCTATATCCAAAGCGGCAATGTGATCTTTAATGCATCCGGCAGCATTACTGCACTCGAAGATAAAATTGAGCAGGTGTTATCAAAAACCTTTTCCTATCAAGCGCGCGTAGTCGTGGTCTCAGGTAAAGATTTGAAGCAAGTGGTGACTGCAGCGCCCGCGGAATTTCTTAAAGATTTGCAAAAATATCGCAGTGATGTAATTTTTCTCAAGCGGCCGCTGACACCAACTAAGGCGATGGCGATAATAGAGTTGCGTGATGGCGTCGATCGCGTCTATCAAGGCAAACACGTGCTCTATTTTAAACGCCTCACCGCGCGGGCGACTCAAAGCAAGTTGTCGAAAGTGATTGCCAAGCCCGAATATAAATACATGACGATTCGCAATTGGAATACAGTTAGCAAGTTATTAGGATTGCTGGAAAAATAGATATTCTTTTATCTGGGCCGACACAAAGCAATAAAGTTAAACCGATGATAATCGGCAGGGTTTTCAGCTCGGGTGGCCAGATCGAAAATGTCGGTGTAAATTTGGCCAAACATTTTTTCGATCACGAAGTTTTTAGATAATATTTCTTTGAAGGCCTCCAGGGAAAATTCGACGGTATGATAGGGGCTGCCGTGTGGCTTGCGCGGGGTTGAGATAATCAAATAGCCGTCGTCGGTAAGTAGCTTTGAAATCCCCGCTAGGAATTCTTCCTGTTTTTCAATATGCTCAATGCCCTCGAAGCTAGTAATTAAATCGAATGTGCCTTGTGTTGAAAAACTCGCTTCAATAGTTTGCATGTCTGCGACCAAGAAATTGATATTTTGAGCAGCAAAAAACTCTTGAGCGTGTTGAATAGCTCCAGGATGAATATCAATACCAGTAGCAGTTTTTGCTTTGGTCGCTAATAAGTTTGTGCCGTAGCCGCTGCCGCATGGCACGTCTAAAACTCTGTCAGTATTTTTAACAAAGCTTAAAGCAAATTGGTAACGCGCTAGATGGGAGGGTTCGGCTTCTTGGACCGTCAAGGGCGCTTGGCGTTCTTTGTCTGAAACTATCATGGGCAGTAGATATTACTCAACGATACCTAAAAGATTGTTACCTGTAAAGATAGGAGATCACTGGCAATAGTAACCTCATTTTGTTATATTTAGTATAATCTCTAGGTTACTATTTTATACTTTTCTGAAGAAATGATGCGCCGTCACCACCTGATTTTTTTAGCGTTTCTGATTGGTTTGTTTTTATTCCCGTTACTGCCAACGCCAGCGATGGCGGCCGGGGAGTTTATTATGACGATCAAGACCGATAACCCGGGCGACTCTGATGACCGTTCATTTGAAATCCCTACGACCGATGGCCTGACATATGATTATGATATTGACTGGGGTGATGGTGCGACGACCGAAGGCGCTACCGGTAACACCAGTCATACGTACGTCGAATCTGGCACCTATCAAATTAAGATTTCCGGAACGTTTCCCGCGATACTATTTTTGTTTGATGGCGATAAGGATAAATTACTTTCAATCGATCAGTGGGGGATCATTAACTGGCAACAGTTTGGTGGCGCCTTTGCTGGCTGTTCAAATCTAGCGATTACCGCGACTGATGCGCCAGATTTATCAGATGTGCTTGATTTATCATTTGCTTTTCGTGCCACTGGTTTAACGACTGAAAGCCTAAATGACTGGGATGTCAGTAATGTTCTGTATTATATTGGGACCTTTCAAGATACCTACTTTAATGGCGATATCAGTGATTGGGAGGTGAATGGCGCGATCAATCTCTCAGCGATGTTTTATAATGCTATCGCCTTTAACCAGGATTTAAGTGGCTGGGAACTTGATAGCGCAACTTCGCTCTCGTCGATGTTTGCGTTGGCAGCGGCGTTTAATAACGGCGGCGCTCCGATGACGTGGGGCAGTCACACGCATAATGTCCAGGATATGTCGATCATGTTCTATGGTGACACCGCTTTTAATCAAGATGTGAGCGGTTGGGACGTGAGTCAGGTGACCAATATGAATTCGATGTTTGAAGGGGCGACGTCATTTAATAACGGCGATGCTACCAATGCCCAAAATCACCCACTCAGTTGGGGTAGTGCTACGGCACGCGTTACCAATATGCAGGGAATGTTCACCAATGCTGCCGCATTCAATCAAGCCGTTAGTTCGTGGGACACCTCAAGTACTACTGCTATGGGCTATATATTTTCCGGAGCCACGTTATTTAATCAGGATGTTAGTACGTGGAATGTTGAACAAGTTACAAGCCTTGATAATGCCTTTACTGGTACTGCCTTATCAACGCGACATTACGATGCGTTGCTCAAATCGTGGTCGAGACAATCAGTACAAGCGTCAGTGGCGCTGGGTGTCGGCGTGAGGCAGTACTGTGATGCTGCTTCACGGTTGACCCTCACGAGCGCGCCCTATAGTTGGACAATTACTGATGGTGGCCAACAGTGCCCCACTGCGCCAACTAGCGATTTTACCGCTGCCACCCCACTCCACAACGCGAGCATGATTGCTTCAGCAGCGACCGTTGGCTTGGAGACGACCGCGACCGGTCTCAACTATTCCCTGGTAGATTTTGACCAGTCGCTGCGCGGCTGGTGGCGTTTTGAATACGATTCAACTGACGATTCAACACATCATACAGACGGCGTCTGGTCGGGCACTACCGCCTACACGATCGGCAATTTCGGCTACGCCGGTGATTTTAACGGCGCTAGTTCGGTGGGTGTTGATCTTGGCCAGCCGCTGACTTCAAGTTTTACCATCTCCGCCTGGGTGAAGCTCGATCAAATCACTGAGGGTGCCGCCATTGTTTCTGACAGTGACGGACATCTATTGCAAATCGGCGGCAGCGATCGCTGGCAGTTTGCTGATACCTACTCAGCTGATGCAGTCGCTACTATGAACGTTTGGACTCACGTAGTGGGTGTCTATGATGCTGATGCCGAAACTGAAACACTGTACGTTAACGGAGAGATGGTGAGCGATACATATGGCACTAAAGTGATTGAGCCGCAACTGTACATTGGGAAGCGCGATGATAATATTTACATTGATGGCAAAATTGATGATGTCGCGCTGTTTAGTCGTGCGCTTGATGCCACTGAAATTGCCGCGCTCTATGACTCGAGTGCCTATACTTATAGCCATATCTTTACAGGACTTTCAAGTGGAGGCCATTATTTCCAAGGTTACACCGTTGACGGCATTGGCGTCATGGCAACGACCACTGAACGCCAAGTGACGTTAGTGGCCGCTCCGTCGGCGCGAACACCTAGTAGCTCCATTAGAGGACGTGTTACTAATCTATTAGCCCTTGGCAATGAAAAAATGGCGACGGCCCTCCAGCAGGAATGGGCAAGCTTATTCTCGGGGGTCTCAACTGTTACTACTAATACTTCATCAACGACGTCACCGTTCGTCTTTACGCGCTACTTGCGTCGGGGGATGACTGGTGCTGATGTTCGCGCCTTGCAAATATTTCTTAACCAACACGGGTTCCAAATTACCGCCAATGGTGCTGGTGCACCTGGCCAGGAGACAACTTTCTTTGGGGAGTTAACACGCCTCGCGTTAGCACGATTCCAAGCGGCTCATAAAATCACACCAGCTGTCGGCTACTTTGGAGCGCTTACAAAATCAGCAGTTGAAGCATTGATTGCTCAATAGGGATTGACCGTCACACCCCCTAGGGGTATCATGAGTGTATGAGACAGGATATAAAAATCCAGGCGATTCGGCGCCTCAAAATTATTGAAGGTCAGATCAGGGGCTTACAGGCCATGGTCGATAACGAGGAGTATTGTATTGATATTATTACCCAAGCTTCAGCCATTAAAGAGGCGCTCGCCCGAATGGAAGATTTGATTTTGGAGAATCATCTGACAACGCATGTCATCCACCAGATTAAGCACGGCAAAGAGGCGCAGGCTACCCAAGAAATTCTTAAAGTGTATAAGCTCGCTAAGCGCAAGAAATAAACTAACCATACTAATATGCTAAACAACACACCAATGCAACAGACTACCGTAGCGGTGATCGCGCTCATTATGTTGATTATTGGGCTCGTTGGCGGATATGTTCTGGGTACAAACCATAAGTCCGCGGCGGTCGTTGCTCCCGCGCCAGGTATGCATCAGATGTCCAATGGAATGATGATGAGCAATAGTCACGACAGTATGGATATGGGCGCGATGATGAGTTCGATGAACGCTGAGCTCAAAGGCAAAACTGGCGCCGAATTTGAAAAAGCTTTTTTGTCAGAAATGATTGTGCATCACCAAGGAGCCGTTGAGATGGCTCAAACCGTGCTCCAAAAAACCACTCGTCCTGAATTAGTTAAACTGGCCAACGATATCATCACCGCCCAAAATTCTGAAATCACCATGATGCAGCAGTGGCAACGGGCCTGGTTTGATGCAGTAGGCAAACAAAAATAAAAACCCTAACTACACGTATATGACTGGATATTGCGCCAACATCGAGCAGTTGTCACTGGAGAACGATAATTTCCGAAAAGTCGTGTATACCACTCACAACAGTCAATTAGTGTTGATGAGTTTGTTGCCGCAGGAAGCAATTGGTGAAGAAATTCATGGCGTGGATCAGTTTTTGCGCGTCGAAAAAGGTACCGGCACGGTAATTATGAATGATGCTTCTCAGGCGATTGCTGATGGCAGTGCGATTGTGGTTCCGGCTGGCACGAAGCATAACGTGATCAACACTGGTGACGAGGCGATGAAACTTTATACCCTATACATGCCGCCGCATCATCGTGATGGTGTCATTCATGCCACCAAAGCTGCAGCCGAGGCTGACACGACTGATGAGTTCGACGGTAAAGTTAGCAACTAATTTTTATACATAAGTACTACAATTATGGAATCAATTGCACAACTGATTGATCTGAAAGACAAAACAGCGATTGTTACGGGCGGGGCGATGGGCATTGGCTTGGGTATCGTTAGCCGGCTAGCTGAAGCTGGGGCCAAAGTGGTGATTGCGGATGCCAACGAAGCAGCGGGCACTGCTGCTGTTACTGAACTGACGAGCAAAGGGTTCACGGTTGCATTTAAACAAACTGACGTCGCTGATGAGAGCCAAGTAAAAGACGTGGTTGAATTTGCGACTCAAACCTACGGCAGTCTTGATATCTTGGTGAACAACGCCGGCATTTACCCAATTGCGCCGGCACTCCAAATGGCGGTCAGTGAATTTGAGCGCATTCTGTCGGTTAATCTCAAAAGCGTGTTTATGCTCACACAGACCGCAGCGGCGACCATGATTACCCAAGGACGTGGCGGTAAGATTATCAATATCACTTCAATTGATGCGCTCCATCCGTCATCAGTTGGACTCGCGGCCTACGATGCTTCTAAGCACGGCCTCTGGGGCTTTACCAAAAATACCGCCCTGGAACTCGCGCCGCACAATATTCAGGTTAACGCCATTGCTCCGGGAGGCATTGCGACCCCAGGTGCGGGTGCTGGTGCGCCAATGAGTCCAGAAATGGAAGCGATCCAAAAAAAGTTCCTCGATAAAATCCCTATGAAGCGTATGGGGGAGTCTGATGAAATTGGTAAGGTGGCATTATTCCTTGCATCTGACCTGGCGAGCTATATGACCGGCTCACAAGTTGTGGTTGACGGAGGCGTGCTCTTGTCTTAGGCTTACAGCAATTCAGTGATATGAATACTTATTATCAATGGCGCAACCAGGTAATACGTATTCTTTACAAAGGCTTGTTGAAGCCGGTGCTTTTTATCTTCGATCCCGAAGTCGTTCATGACGCTTTCCTGAAATTTGGATCGTGTCTTGGTCAGTTTGCATCTTCTCGGTGGCTGACTAGAAAACTATTTGGGTTTAATAATTCCGCTCTGGCTCAAAATATTCAGGGTGTCGATTTTTCAAACCCGATTGGTCTCGCCGCTGGTTTTGATAAAGACGGCGAGCTGGGAAATATTATTGGCTCAGTTGGTTTTGGTTTTGCAGAAATTGGTTCTGTGACCGCTCTGCCATGTGCTGGTAATCCGCGGCCCAGATTATGGCGCTTAAAAAAATCAAAAAGCCTTGGCGTCTGGTATGGATTAAAAAACTTAGGCGCCGAACACGTAATTAAAAATCTGCAAAGAAATTCTGACGCGCTAGCCTCGTCGCAATCAACGGCGGTGCCATTGGGTGTCAGTGTCGCGATGACTAATTGCCAAGAAAATCTAGACATCACCTACGCGATTGCTGATTACGTGGCCGGCTTTAAAATGGTAGAAAAGATTGCGCGGTACATTACAGTTAATATTAGTTGTCCAAACACGTTGGGTGGCCAGCCATTTCTAAATCCTGATAACTACGAAGCGTTGCTTACGGCCCTTGATGCGATCCCGACAACTAAAATGGTGTTTGTTAAGATTTCTCCGGATATGAGTCACGAAGACATCGACCGCTTTTTAGTCATTACTGGCCGCCATCGAATCCATGGCATTATTTGCTCAAACCTGACGAAGAAATTTGAGGGGAAAGAACTGGCAGACGCGCTGCCGCCGCATGGCGGTTTGTCTGGTAAAGTCGTTTTTCCTTATGCGATGGACCTGCTTTCGTATATGTATCGCCAAGTTGGCAATAAGTACGTTTTCATTTTTTGCGGGGGCGTGTTTTCGGCTGATGACGCGTATCAAGCGATCGGCCAAGGCGCGAGCCTGGTGCAATTAATTACCGGCATGATTTTTGAAGGCCCTCAAGTCATTAGCGAAATTAATCGAGGATTAGTAGTGAAGTTGAAGCACGACGGATTTAGTAATCTGAGCGAAGCAATCGGGATTCATAATCGGGGGTAATGTGCGTATAACAAACTGCCGCACCAGACTGGTGCGGCAGTTTTCTTTTATAATTTAGTTGTTTTAAAATTCCTGTGAATCACCCTCAGCCATCACGATAAATTCAATCCCTTGTGGCCCCAGTACTTTTGCTGGCAAGACATGGGCTGATCCAAAACGTGTGCCGTCATGCACTGGGAAAACTTTCTTGGGTTTAAGTAAGAGTGCGTAATCAATAGCTTCACTAATTTTCATCCAGGGACCAGAAACCGGCAGCGCTAAAACTGCTACTGGTCGCTCGGGGTTGGTAAACGCATCACCGGGATACCATAATTTATTTTCAATCAAAAAACCTAGGTTTGAAGATGGGGGAATAGTACCGTGCATTTGGGCGTGTTGCTCACCAATACCTTCGACGGAAATTTCTCCGAGCATTACTTTTTCGCCATGAGTAACTTTGAAATGCTCGATGCCTGCTTGCGTCAGGAGCTCACTGACAGAATTGTTGGCGTAGATAATCACTTGAGGATTCTTCTCTAAAATTATTTTGAGAGAATCTAAATGATAGTGATCTTGGTGTTCGTGCGTAAACAGAATGTAATCAATATTCTCCAGCTTTGAATGAGTTTCAATCGTGTAACTGCCTGGATCAGTCAACACTCTTTTTCCTTTGGTTTCGATAAGGAGGCAACAGTGGCCTAATTTGGTAATTTTCATACACGTATTTTAGCACGTGTCAGCAGGGGTAATCAATGCTTGACGCTTTAGGCTTCTCATGCCATAATGTTTTATGGACAGGGCAGATTTTACAAGTGTAATCTCGTGCCAAACACTGTTCTAAGTGGTGGACTTTAAATGGAGGAAAGTAGCATGAGCGCACGCGTCAGCACGCAACAGTACCCGCCGAACCCGGTCGGTACATTGGTGAGGACAACAACAGCCAATACCTCGCTCCGCTATCAGTGGAGCGCCCGGACATGGATGCGTCGGAAGTGGGGACGGGAAGGTAAGGTGGTCGACTATAGCAATCAGCACAGTCTGCGCTATCGCGTACGTCACATCTGCGGAACGGAAGGGTGGTACGATCCCTCCGAGCTGGCAGCCCTGGAAGCCGTGTAACCGCACACGGCCATAAAATCTTGAGCCGCACCGGCAATACCTGGTGCGGCTTTTTTCTATAAAAATTTAAAATAAAAGTGCCCGCCGGTGTCTCTTGGAGACTGCCGGCGGGCAGGGTTAAGGTACGATTTGGCTAGTATTGCGCTAGCCGCTGGCGTTATTCGATGCCGACGATGGCATCGATGATCGCCTTCATGACGCCCGATTCCGCGGACTTTGCAGTCGGCGCGGGCAGGATGAAGCGGTAGTCGTCAGCATTGCCATTGTCGTAAAGGTTATCCCGATCGACATATTGGCCTGCTGTATTCTTGATGCGCACGCTTTGGAGGCCAACCGCGATCCACTCAGCTCGGGGGTCCGAGTTGTTCGACCAATAGACTTCAAAAGGCAGGTCTCTGGTCGAGTCGACACCGAGCGCTTCAAGGTCGAAGCTCTGGGTGACGGCCGCAGTGCCGTTGAGCGGAATGCTCATCCGGATGTCCCATGGATCGCTCTGGAATAGCCCGGCGATATTGAAGTAGCCACGGGCACTGGCTCCGACGCTCGGTGTGACGTTGACCGTGAGTTGGGAACCCACGCGCTCCATCGTCACTTCCGTGATATATGAGGCTCTCTCATACACCATCAGCCAGGCATCTTCGCTGACTACTGACTCATCCTCGTCAGAGATGACACACCGCACCCAGCGCGAGTCCGAGATTTGTGGCTCGGTGATCGTCAGGGTGTTGGTAGTCACTCCACTTGCCCGAAGGAAGCCGGGGACATTGTTGGTAGTATTGACCGGCACCCACGGAGTATTGGGAGTGGCGATGTCATTGCCACTCATCTCCCATTGGTAGGTGAGATTGGTGCCACTAGCTGCAACACGGAACGTGACGGATGTGCCAGTGCCTCCGGATACGCTTTGGGTGAACACCGATTGCGGCTGGGTCGTGATGACTGGTGTCGCGGTGGGCACCGGTGCGACTATCACTGTTCGGGTGACTTGGACTGCCGCGTTGCCGCTGCTGTCAGCCACATTGTAGGTGATAGTGTAGGTGCCCTGGATTGTCGTGTCGACGTGGTTGCCTACCACAATGTCTGCGGTGATGTTGCCATCACCGTTGTCAGTGGCAGTTGCGCCGGCGTCTTCGTATGAATCGCCGACGTGAATGGTGACAGGGTTTTCGCCATTGAGGGTGATGACTGGCGGTGTTGTGTCCGCCACCACCTCGATGGTAATCGTGAGGGTGTTGTTGTCCTCATTGCTCTCGGCAATGAGGTTGTCTGGGTCGAGAGTGACCGTGACCGTTTTGAGGCCCGTGGTCGGGAATAGACCTTGGCGCCCTTGCGTGGTCACCCCATTGGCTGTAAAGCTGTCAGGGTAGGTGAGTTGGAAGTCCTCATCCTGAATCTCGACCTGGAAGTTGTGGTAGCCAGGCGTATGGCTGGTACCGTAGCTGTAGCCGAACATTCGGCTAACCAGCCATGGACTCGGGACTGCTCGCAAAAATTCGAGCCGGATGTCTCCGAGTTCACCTTCGCCCTCGCCTTCTCCTTCACCCTCGCCTTCTCCTTCACCTTCGCCTTCACCCTCGCCCTCACCAATGGAGGTGGTGAACGGGAATGAAGCGACGTTGTTGTCCTCGTTGCTTTCCGCGATGCCGTTGCCGGAATCGATGGTCAGCGTGAGGATGTGGTCGCCGGCGGTGGGTGTAAGCCACTTTACGCCTTCGATCCAGGTTAACGTATTCAGGCTCGTGATCGTTTTGGTCTCGATGACGACGTCATCAATCTTCCAGACGATCGTGAAGGGGGTGTTGATGTGCTCCGTTGCCCAAATGTCGGCTTCGAAATCATCCTCACCTGCTGTCGGCGGGCCTTGCGGCACGTTCAAGCGCGTGATGCTGAGATCGGGAAGCTGTTCGCCCTCTCCTTCTCCTTCACCTTCGCCTTCACCTTCGCCCTCTCCTTCACCTTCGCCTTCACCTTCGCCCTCGCCCTCTCCTTCACCGCTGACGGCGACGAAGATGGCATTGACGAAAACGCTGTTGGGCGGGATGGTCACCGTGGTCGGGTTGGTGGTAGCGCTTGCTACCGGACCCGTCCAGTGATGAAATTCCCACCCGACATTGGGGATGGCCGTGAGTGTCTGGGTGGTGCCGGCTTCGTAAGAGCCGCCACCACTGATTGTTCCTGCGCCTGCTGGGGTGGCCTCCGTGATAACCGGATAGGTCGGCGGAGGGTCACCGCAGTCATTGCCGGCGACAATGAAGCCGTCTTCCCCGAGGGGACAACGCTCGTAGCCGCCGGTGTTGTAGAACTGGATTCCGCGCAAGAGTTCGTCCAGGGAGACTTCGCCGTTGGCGTCCGTATCCAGGTCATGGATACCCATCTGCCACTCGAGGTGGTTGATGGCGTTGTTGCTGTCCGCGTCGATGATATCGAAGCGGCGCTGGGTGAAACCCGGGTCATTCATCGTGAGGCAGTGATTCAGCCACTCGACAGACGTGATGGTGTCACTGGCATCCTCATCGATCACGTCGAACACCTCAAGGGTGGCGGCGTGGGCGATCGGGCACAGGGCAAACAGCATCAGGGTCAGCATCGAAACAAACTTCTTCATGATCTTCTTCTCCGTCTTGTAGGAATGGTTGATTGTAATCCCGGCAGACATCCTACAGTGTCTGCCGGGATTTTGTGTTAAGTTCGAATCCGCGACAACTGCTAGTCGCAGGTGTTTCCGGCGACGCCGAATCCGTCCTCTCCTTGAGGACAAAGCATATAACCGCCGCTGTTGTAGAACTGGATCAGTCGGAGGAGTTCGTCCATTTCGATGTCCCAGTCCTGTGGCATGTAGTCGCTATCGTGCGGAGTGCACGCGTAGTCGTTTGCCACCTGACCGAGGCCCGGCGCGTACCCGTCCTCTGTTCCCGCTTCGCAGTGAAATGCCAGCGAGTTGTAGAACTGGATAGCGCGCAGGAGTTCGTCCAGGCCAATGTCGAAGTCGCCGTTTTGGTCGGCGGTGTGGGTCACGACCGGAGGGATAACGTACTCGGACAAGGTCGAATTCGGGAGGTTTTCCGAAACGCGACCCTCCGGTGTCCGCAGACGCCAAGAGGCCGAACCGCTCCAAGCCAGGTCACCATCGGCGTTGCTCGCAATGAGCGCGACGTAGGTGATGCTAATGGGGCCGGCCGGCGGCTGCAGGAACGGAATGTCAATGCCACCGCCGGGGGTCGGCCGCGGGTACAGGTTGTACCCGATGCACCGAACAGACGCCGGGTCAATGGTGGCACTGCCGGTAGGCGAGTTTTCCGTGATGCCCAGTGCGCTGAATTCGCCTGCCGTGTGGATCTCCACCGTCAAGGTGACGGTGACCGACTCGCCGGCGGTGTACGTCGGCGGGTTGAATGCCCGACTGGCCACAAGGGCGCCGGCATAGGCAGGGGAGGCGATGATCGCGGTCGCGACCATCAAGGTCAGAAGAAATACTTTTCGCATGCTGAATCTCCAGTGGGGTTGGTGGTGATACTCGATCAGATGCCCCCACGGCATCTATTGATCAAGCTTACATTTTTAATATACGCGCAGGACGACATGGTCGTCGCTGACTAGTAGACTCTATGCCGGTTTGATAGCCGACTAACTATTGTAGCACATAATAATATATTTGTCAATAGTTATGAGGTTTAATGATTAGGGCACCAATTATTGTCTATATTTAGACAAATAAATACGACTTTTAATCCCAGACAATTAGCCTGAGCGGCCTTATCTTGATATAATTACACGTATTACAAATGCTATGACCAAACAAACTATTGCCACTGGAGTCGTCCATTCCGTGCCCGCAGACCTGCGGCTAGCGCTCCAATCGAGCTCGGCGACACTAGAAAAATGGAATAACCTAACATCCCTCGCTCGCAATGAATGGATTTGTTGGGTAACATTTGTGAAGCAGGTTAAGACTCGCCAGGAACATATTGAGCGATTGATCAAAGAAGTCAAAGCTGGCAAGCGCCGGCCTTGTTGCTGGATTGGGTGTATTCATCGGAAAGATAAAGCCATTAGTCCGTCAATTAAAGCAGTGCTTGAGAAACGATTAGGGCGGACAAAGTAATGCGCGTCCAAGTTTATTTTGTTCGGCACGCGGAAGCGCAAACTAATGCGGACCCTTTGTTTAAAGGTGAAGACACTTTGACTGACTTGGGCGTGCAACAAGCGAACTTGTTAGCAAATTGCTTTACAAATATTCCAATTGAAACTATCTACTCTAGTCCGACACTTCGTGCTCAACTGACCTCCAAAGTAATTGAGCAAGCGATCGGGATTGCCCCTACTAATCTTGAGTATTTAAAAGAACGAAAGGGGTCATATTCTCAAGATAAAATATTTATTCACTCTGAAGCGTTTGCAGATTTTAAAATTCGTCTTGCAGAATTTAAGAAACTACTTGAACATTCAAATCAAAAGTACACACTGGTTGTTGGTCATGCCATCTATTTAAAATCTTTCGCAGCTTATTTAATGATTGGCGACTCCCTAACCGAAGACTTGTTACTAAAGATTGAATCAACGTTAACCATTGATAATGCAGCGATTTCAAAGTTTATGTATAATCAAGAGAAGGGCAAGTGGCATTTGGAATTGTGGAATGATCAAAAACATCTGAATGTTTCTGAGCTTCAAAATAAATAAAAAACCTATACTATGACATATCAAGAATTTGTTCAGGAATTAATCAATCGTTTTGGTGAAGATCGGGGAGTGGTGATGGCCTTGCGCGCCGAAGTTGGCTTTTTACGGCGTTACTTAGAAGTGCGTGACGGAGCGGAATTTACCAAAGATCAAGAAGCGATGACCCAAGATTTCTTAGAACGGCATCCAAAGAATTAAGTGAAACAATATGAATCAATCTATTACAGTCGAAACAATAGTTAACGCTCCAATCGAAACTGTCTGGTCAGCTTGGAACGAGCCACACCATATTATCCGTTGGGCCTTTGCATCGGCTGATTGGGAAGCGCTTGATGCTGAAAATGATTTACGAGTTGGTGGGAAATTTAAAACGGTGATGGCGGCTAAAGATGGGAGCTCCGGGTTTGATTTTACGGGCACCTACACAGTTGTTGAGCCAAACAACCGAATTGAATATGACATGGCGATTGGCAATGGGGATGAAGCGCCGCGACATGTTGCGATCGAGTTTGCAGTCACGCCAACAGGAGTGCGCGTCACTGAAATCTTTGATCCCGAAAATGAAAATTCAGCAGACATGCAGCGGGCGGGTTGGCAGGCAATCCTAGATAACTTTAAGCACTACACCGAATCAATTGCCTAGGTGGCGTTGACTTTTTTAGAAGGGTAGTATATATTGCTCAGGCGAACACGATGTTGTTTACAACCTACAAGGAAGAGTGTAATGGGAACACTGAGGAAAAGAAGTTATGGCATTGAAAAAGGTCCCGATCGCTGGCAGGTATCGGTCGCCTTACTCAGGGGCTTCTACGAAGGTACGAAGCCAATACGTCAGTCGGTGACCGTCATGCTCACGCCAGGTAAAACGACGCAAGAGCTCAAAGATGAGCAGCTGCTCGAGGAATTTGATCGGGCTCCGAAACAACAAGCTGATCCTGGACAGAGTCCTGGGTATTATCAGGTTGAGCTGTACATCACCGGCGTCGCTCTTGAAGCTGAGAACAATTGCGACCGGATCCGTTTTGCCGGTCGTTGTGCTGACAATGATTTCCCTTCTTCCTTCAAGGGCGTTTATGACTTTTCGACGCAATCTGGGCGACTGGAGTTTGTGGACGGGTAATACTAAGTATAAAACTAAAAGGCTTTCGGGAATCCCGAAAGCCTTCTTTTATTTCATGAAAAATTAGTGTGTCAGTTCAATCAAGGCGCCAATCAGGACAATGCTCACAACAAACGGCGCGACCACGCTCGCAAAGGCGCGATGACTTGTTCGATGATGAACTTCAGGAATGAGATCAGAGGCGGCGATGTATAAGAAAATTCCGGCGGTGCCAGCGAGGAGGTAGGGTAAATACGGTTCAAGAAACATCCCCGCATAATACCCGATGATGACGCCGGGGATTGCTAGGAGGGATTGCAAAATATTTATCATAATCACTTTTTTCTTTGACCACCCTTGGCTAATCAAAATTCCAAAGTCGCCAATCTCTTGAGGGATCTCATGGGCAGCAATGCCAATGGTGGTCACTAAGCCCAACACTGGATTGGCAATGTAGGCGAGGGCAATGATAATGCCATCGAGAAAGTTGTGAATGCCGTCACCGATGATCACGAGTGTTGGCAGTGACTCCGTGTGCTCGGAGTGGTCGTGGTCATCATGGTGATGATGAAAACGCATCAAGGCGCGCTCGAGCATAAAGAACAACCCGAAGCCAATTACCGCTGCGATAAACACTAAGTGCGGCTCTTCAACCATTTCAACCGCTTCCGGCAACATATCAAGGAAGCCGACGGCGATAAATGCGCCAGCCGCAAAGGCCAACAATCCAGTCATGAATTTCTCGGCAATGTTGGATTTCCACACCAATAGCAAACCGCCCGCAAGAGAGAATAAACCGCCGATAAGGCTATAGAAGATGAGAGTTAGCATAGATGAAGTTATTTATTTTGGCAGGGTTGGCAGACACCGATGAGTTCGACGGTGTGATGGGTAATGGTAAATCCTGTTGAGAGGGTGAGTTTATGTTCGTTGTAGCCAATGAGGCGATCATCAATATCGGCGACGGCGTCGCAGCGTTCGCAGACGACATGGTGATGATGTGGTCGCTTGGCCCATTCATATACAGCGCCACGGTCCTTCCAAGTAGACTTGGTAACTAATTGCTCAGCTTCAAGTCGTTGCATAATTCGAAAGACGGTCGAGAAAGCTGTTTTTGGCAGTGATCGCTTGAGGCGCTGATGAAGTACTTCAAGGGTCAGGGGAGCGGCAGTTCTCTGGAGAATCTGCTCAACCTTGGCCCGGGCTTTGGTTTTGCGGCTGATAATTGCAGTCATGGCTAGAGTATAGCCCAACTCAAAAAGTAATGCAAGTAACTTGCATTAATGATTTGCTGACAGGTATAGGTGAGCAGTTTCAAGGGTTGAATCTTTTGGCAATCTTTGATAAAACTTAGAAAGAGAAGGGCAATCAACAGGAGAACTTATAGTGGGTACAAAATACTGTATCGTCGCACTGGCGACGAGACGGATGAATCAAATGGTTCACCAGTTAATGGACCAAGCTGCGCGTATTTGTCTTTGTGAGCCGTTGTATCATAAGATGCCGCCACATATCACACTTCATCCACTCGTCGTAGGGATTGAAGGTGATGAAGTGGAGTCAATTGTGGCCAGCGTCTTGCCGTCGAGTCGGATTACATTAGTCCCGGGTCGACTGACGATGTTTGGTGAGAAGCTGCTCGTGGCGACCATTGCTGCTCAACCACTAACGTTGTCACGGCTGTGGGTGGCACTGCACGAATCGCTGCGTGCGGCTGGGCATCAAGCTGGAGAATTTGAGGACGACAATACCTTGCATATTACTCTTATTGATAATTTGCATCGGGTGGTGCCTGGACGTCGTAATCGGTTATTGCAGGAGCTAACTCTCGAACCGACATCGTTCACACTCACAGCGATCGTCATTTATCAAAAGACTGCTAGTGATCAACCGTGGCGCGAATTTAAAAAGTTTGAGCTACCTGAATAGTCCACACATTCCGTCTTGGCGACTCTGTCGCCAAGACATTTTTTATCGCTTGAATTTGCTAAGCTGCCCTGATAGCGCCTATACTTAAAACAATTATTAGTAACTAATTAGTTCGATATGGATATCAACTATCTAGCGGTGCTCGCGTGTGCAGTGGCGTCGATGATCATCGGCAGTATCTGGTATGGGCCGTTGTTTGGTAAGTTGTTCATGAAAGAAATGGGGATGAATTCGTGGACACCTAAGCAACAAGCGGCCATGAAACAGAAAATGGCTATGAGCTATGCCGCGCAGTTTGTGGCGAGCTTAGTGATGTTCTTTGTGTTTGCGAAATTCGTTAACAATGCGGGCGAATTAACAATCGCAGGCGGGCTCATGATGGGTCTCTGGATCTGGATTGGTTTTGTGGTGCCATTGAAGCTTGGCGAAACTATTTGGGGCGGCAAGATGAGCCTCTTTTGGTTAGGTGTTGGCAATATGTTGGTGACGTTGCTGGTTGCCGGTGCGATCATTGGTGGATTTTAGAAAAGAATTGATTAGATAATTGATAATACTATGTTAATTGTCCGTGAAGTATTTACAGCAAAACCAGGTCAGGCCTCAAGATTAGCAAAACTCTGCAAGAAGATGATGTCAGCTGAAGTAGGCATTCGAGTGATGACTGATTTGGTCGGGCAGTACAATACTGTTGTCGTCGAGACTCAGGTTGCTGATTTGGCTGAATGGGAAAAGCAGATGGAGCTGCATCGTTCAGGTCAGGCCATTCAAGATATTGATGCTGAGACCAAAGAAGAAATGTCACACTACACGGAAATGTTTTTGACCGGTCATCGCGAGATCTTCCGAATCGTTGAATAAAGTAATCGTTGAATAAAACCAGCCTCTCCCGAGGTTGGTTTTTTTGCTATACTTACAAGATGTCTGCATCAAACTCAAACATAGCCGAATCAACTCTCAGCACTTATTCCTCCTGGAATTTGCTGTGTGACATGTATCGGCTTATCAAGCCCTATCGCTGGCGCTTTGTGGTGGCGTCACTGGTTCGGGCGCTTGGCGATATCGTCAATTTATATCCAGCCTATGCTTTGGCCTCAACGGTCACGATCTTGGCG
>JAGONZ010000056.1 GCA_017992755.1 Candidatus Buchananbacteria bacterium
ATCACATACACATCAGGATGATTGCCATTTAAAAACTGCCGACATCCACTACACGTGCCGCAAGGACGAACTGTGGCATCTTCGCACAATAATGTTTGAGCGAATGTTCGAGCCGTGGTTTGTTTGCCGACATGTGACGGCCCCCAAAACAAGTATGCGTGCGCCACCTGATCGCGCTGAATCGACGCTTGCAGGAAATCCTGATTACGTTCATGGCCACAAATTGACCACTTAAATTGGCCCTTAAATTGCTGATCTGAAGCGCTCATGATGGGTATAGTATACCACGTTCAGGCACTTCAATTCAATTCTTGAGCACCGCCAACGTGGTTGCGGCGGTTTGTGACCATTTATAACGTTGGGACTGCGCTAAACCAGCGATTTTTAAGCGTTCAGCGAGCTCTGGTTGGGTAATAATTTGCGCTAACGCTTCAGCAATGACTTGAGGATTATGAGGATCGACAAGGAGCGCAGCAGCGCCAGCAACTTCATGATGCGGATTCATATCAGAAGTGACGACCGGCACACCAGAGGCCATCGCTTCAACGATCGGAATACCAAAGCCTTCGTAGAGCGTTACAAATGAATACACAGCCGCACCGGCAACCAATACTGGTAATTCATCTGCTGATACGTACCCTAAATAATGAATGGCATTCATTAATTTATTATTTACAATAAACTCATTCATTGGTTCGATCGCATTCCCAGGTGCCCCGACTAATACTAATTGTACTTGGGGTTGTCGTTCGTGCAAGATTTTAAAAGCTTCGAGCAGATTGAGAATATTTTTCTTACGCTCAATGCGGCCAGTATAAAGTATATACGGCTGAGCGATTTTATATTTCACTAAAAGTTGCGAATCGATCGTTTGTGGTTTGTATTTCTGCTCATCATACCCAAGCGGCGCAACCACAATGCGCTGCGGATCAATGTTGTAACACTCGATAATTTCTTGTTTAGAAAATTCCGAGATCGTCATAATGACATTTGCCCGTTGCTTAATCCGCCACATCGTTAATTCGTGATACGCGCGTTGAATTGGTTTGTATAACTCTGGAAAGCGGTGAAAACCAACGTCGTGCACCGTCACCACAACCTTCGTTTGTTTGCGTATTGGCAATAGTGGAATGGTATGAGCGGGTACAAATAAAACATCCGGCGGATTACTAATTAATTCCCACCACAATCGAATCTGGGTCCACAAATATTTTGGCGGCCAGTGCAAAATTGCTTCCTGCCAATTTGTTGGAGCTTTTTTTAAGACCACATCAAGCGGATCATTAGTATACAACAACCACTCATTACCATCATCGGCAGTAATCTTTTTAAGTTCTTCGATGAGATGATACGAATACCACTCAACCCCAGTTTTCTGAGGCCGGTTAGCACGAGAGGCGTCGATGGTGATGCGCATACTTAAGAAATTAAACCGCCGTGTAGATACAGCTGGTATATAAGTTGACTACTTTGATAGATCCTTTCAACCCCAACAAATCTATTAAGATCTCCGGTAACTTCTAACGTGTACAATGAATTGCCATTTTCAAACCGCTGTAAGCCACGAATTGGCAGTACAGTTGGATCTTCTTGTCTCAGGGCTAGCCGAAGGAAAGTGGAGAATTCATGCTCATTTGCATCAGGGCTAACGATATAGCCATGATAGTTCATACCCCAAATTGGCGTTTGTTTTTGGTAGACGATTTCCTCCCCAATAAAATCTCGACCGCCAAAATAGGTGTCATGGTATACCAGGTCTCCTTGCTCATAGTGATAATCTTGCGAATTTAATCGGGTGGACTCAACGCGCGGGACGTCTGGATTTGCATATGACTGACTATGAGCCAAACGAATAAAAGATTCTAAATTTTCATGGGAGATATTAATGGCAATGCGCATATAGAGAATTACGAAATTCAATAACTTTTTAGTAGTATATCTTGCGGGACACTTGAGAAATTATTTTTGAAATCTTCTAAAAACTGATCGCGAATTTCTAGTGGATATAAGATAATCTCTGATACTTGCTCAAGTGGCATCCAGACGGGCGCAAATTTTTGCTTGCCTTCAAGCATAGTCATGCTTTCAGGCGCGTCAGGATCCAACTGAACTTCAGTACTAGTACTGGTGCACAAATAGTAAAAACCTTCATCCTCGGTTTGATCATACCTAGCATGATACAACAAACGATCAACCGATACATCAAGGCTTGTTTCTTCTTTGAGTTCTCGGACAACTGCCGCTTCTACGGTCTCATTCGGTTCAACACCTCCACCTGGCAACACCCAATATTCACTACCCTCATTGAGGCGGTGAATCAATAAAACTTGGGAGTTTTTGATAACAATGCCGACAGCCCGAATTCCAGACATATTTTTACATTTAGACTCATGAAGAAACAATAACAATACGCGTACATCCGCAAAGTAATAATACACTAAACCTACCATGCTTTGCTTATTTTTAAAAGTAAAAGACCTGTACCAGTTTATAAACCGGTACAGGTCGGGCAATCAAAGGGTTAGTTTTTTTCTAGAGCGGCGGCTGGGTAGTAGTCCTTAAAGTCGACGCTGAGCCAGCTAATGTAGTGATCAGCCCACGCATCAGCGTCGGCATCCCAACATAGAGTACGCACACAGACGCCACCCGCCGAGATACAGAACGTCACCCCCCAGAAGTGAATAAGAATACTCTTGCCATCATCACCCTGCTTCCAGTATTCCGGAATGAGGTGTTTATGCTCCATAAGTGCGTCGAGGATGTTGGGGTGGAGAACGTCGATCCCAGCCAGTTCGACGTGCAGATCGTGGCCACGAATGGCAGTGTCGCCCCCTTGAAGGTGAGACCGATACAAGATGACCTTACGATCATTGACATACAGGTCGCCGTCGTCGCGTTTCTGGACGATGGCCCAACCACCGCGCCGGTTGGTGCTCTCAGTTACGTCCTGAAGCGGCAACTTCGGCAGGGCATCAAGGTTAACACATAGCGTGTTATGGTTAAGAACCAGAACACGCGGGTCGACAACGATCTCATCGGGCGGACAAAGAGCGCTTTTGAGCACTTTCTTCAACCCCGTCGGATTCTCGATCCAGCCCTGGATCACTTCCGCTGCCATTTCTGGCAGACACTCAGCCAACACTGCAATAAACTTCAAAACCTGTCGCATGGTGTCTTCTCCTTTTAGAGTTTTTTCACCACTTAAGACATTACACTAGAGGACTACTGATGTAGCCATAGCCAGAAACCGCCCTCCAGTAAATGTCGGATGAGCAACTTTTGGCTATGACTAAAAAGTATTATTTCAATATGACTTGAATTATACTAGCACATTATAGTATATTTGTCAATATTGGCCTGCTTCGCCAGTTCCGACCAAGTCAACGCCCGCACCAACTAGTGCGAGCTTTTCATCCATGGTTAATGCCTGACAAAAAAATTGGAAATTCGAACTCTAACTCATACCCCTCTCTTGTTACACGACCATTAGCAGTAGCCTTGCTGAGTATATTCTGCAATTCACGAATATCAGCTGGCGTTAAATCATACCTTTCGGAGTGATCTTTTTCTGATATTCTCATAACCTTACCATCACCAATCTTTTGCGGCGCGCTAAATCCTGCCTGGCTATATAGCGATTCAATATCACTCGATTGAAAAAGACGTTTCCCGATTTTATCGGTAGCATTATAAACCTGGCTTATAATATCTCGGTTGTGAATGTTAGAAATATACGCCGGCTGATTTACAAATAATCCATCGGATTTTAAATGATTCTTAATCACTTTTAAAACCTCAACCTGCAGCGACTGCGTGGGAAAATAATCTAATGAGCTTCTCATGATTACCAAATCGAATTTCTGATCAAGATCTAACTGCTGCAAATCTGCTTTGATCTTTTTTGTATTTAGATTTTTATTTTCATCCAAATGCTCCTGGGAAATATCAACCAAAGTTAAAGTGCCACGGCCCAACTCCTCCAAAAGCCGTTCACCTAAAAGACCCGAGGCAGATGCGACATACAATACGTCTAATTCTTTATTGGGCAACAATGGTTTGAGCGCGTCAATAAAGCTTTGAATATTTTCTTCGTCAGCAAACCAACCACCATATGTAGAGAGCCATCGCTGGCCCAAAACACGTCGATCTCGCTGTAAATTATACTCAGCTATTTTGGTGATAGTGCCAGTAGTCCTGATTCTAGACATACAATTAGATAGCTAACAAATTTAAACTGCCGGTAAAAAGTTATTGCGACTCCAATTCCATAACACCGGATGCATTTGGACTGGCGATAGTTCACTGCCCGCTAACAATTCTTTCCAGACTTCGGCCACTTTAATCGGTGCCATTAATGGATCAGTTAATCCCAGTTGGATCGAACATTGCAAGACATGCGTGTCAGGAATAATTGAGATCGCATCCATATTCTTAAATTTCGCATCGGTGTATTGCGATAAAATATATAACCAGTAATTAGCCATT
>JAGONZ010000057.1 GCA_017992755.1 Candidatus Buchananbacteria bacterium
TGGCAACAATCTAGCAGCTGGTTGGAGGTCTTTATTCTACAATACAACTGGTAGTGGCAACGTGGCCTTGGGCGTTATGGCGTTGGGGGGCAATAGCAGTGCAACCTCTACAGTGGCTATCGGCTATTATGCGGCCAATGGTAACGGTGGTTCTAATAATCAATACAATAGTCAAAATGGTGTCTATATCGGCTACCAGGCTGGTTACCGCGTAGCGAGCAGTTCGAATGATAATACCTTTATTGGGTATCAAGCCGGCTCTAATGTGACGAGCGGTGCTAATAATATTCTGATTGGGTCTAATGTTGATGCACCGACACTAACAGGAAATCAACAATTAAATATCGGCAACGTGTTGTTTGGTACCGGAATTTACAATGGCGGTACCGTATCGTCAGCGCCGGTGACAGGGGGGAAGATCGGTATTGCATCTTCTACTCCGTGGGCGACACTGTCGGTGAGTAATTATAGTGCCGGAGCCGGTACCGCTCCTTTGTTTGCCATCGCTTCCTCGACGGGAAGTGGAGCCACCAGTACCCCATTTATTGTTGATAGTTTTGGAAATGTGGGTATCGGTACCACTACTCCCGTCTCCACGCTCTCAATTCAAGGCTCGCTCTGTGTGCGAAGCACGGGTACCTGTGGAACAACTGCTGGCACCATTTACGCTACAACCGCAGCCATTACCGATATCGATTTGGCAGAAAATTATCAGGCATTTGAGTCGAACATCGAGCCGGCTGATATCGTGGCAATTACAACTGAGAACCAAGTTGGATTTGCTAATGATGAAGGCTTTGGAGTTAAAAAAGCTACTGCCGGTGATAAAGTGATTGGTATTATCTCGACCGCGCCAGGTATCGTTCTTGGTAAAGAAAAGACCAATAGTGTGCCGGTCGCTCTTGCTGGTCGTGTGCCCGTTAAAGTCACCACTGAAAATGGTTCAATTGTGGCTGGTGATTATATTACTGTATCGGACACTGCCGGCGTTGGTCAAAAGGCAGATCCGGGTGATCAAGTAGTTGGTATGGCTCTCGAAGCTTATGATGGTGAGGGTGTTGGTAGAGTGATGGCTTTCGTTAAACTGGGTGATCCGAAGTTAACAGTAGAATCGGCACCAAGTGACAACTCTGAAATCACCAACCCCGTAACAACCTTTGAGTCTCCGGTTTCAGTCGATAGTTTGGCTGTTCAGGGCGCCGCCACTTTCTATGGCACCATCACTGTTCAAGGCGCTGCCAACTTTGTCTCACGCGTCACCTTTGCAGCGAGTGCTGAATTTAAAAAGCCAATTATTGTCAGTGCTGATACTGCTGGTACAGCAACGATTGAGGCGGGCGCGACAACCACAAAAATTATCTTTAGCGAGCCATACGAATTTGATCCACGAGTGACCGTTACACCACTGGCGCTCACCGATCATCGCTATGCCGTGATCGAGAAATCCCTTGATGGGTTTACAATCACGATTGATAGTGAAGCCGAAGAAGACCTCCCATTTGACTGGATTGCCCTCGGCTCTAAAACGATTGAGACCGAACCAGAAACTATTGTGACCTCTGAAGTTATCCCGGTAACGCCGCCAGTCGTCCCACCGACACCAGAATCTGACACGCCAACGGATGAACCTACCGAGATACCGCCAGCGACGGACGAGACCCCAGCACCCGAGCCAGAGATCGCTCCCGAACCTGAATCAACACCACCCACTGATGCGCCTGCACCAGATCCAACTCCAACTCCAACTCCAGCTCCAGATCCAACCCCGGCTCCAGCACCAGCTCCTGATCCTTCCCCAGCACCAAGTGGCGACAGCGCACCTAGTGCATAAATCTTTTGATCTGCTATAATAGCAAAACTAAACTTTAGCTTAATTTTTAATTATCACTTATATGAGCGAACGCGTATTTACTGATGCCAATTTTGAAGCTGAGGTGCTCAAAAGCGATAAGCCAGTGCTCGTCGACTTTTACGCCGAATGGTGTGGCCCTTGCAAGCTTCAAGACCCGATTGTCGAAGAAGTGGCTGAAGCTTTGGGCGACACCGCTGTTGTCGGTAAGCTTGATGTTGATGCCAACACTGTCGCTCAGCGCTATGGCGTGATGTCGATTCCAACGCTCATGATCTTCAAAAATGGCGAACCGGTTGAAACGATGGTTGGTGTTCACACGAAAGAAGCGTTGGTTGAGAAGCTTAAAAAAGCGGCTTAAATTACTATGAAGGATGTCATTATTATTGGCGCCGGCCCAGCCGGCTACACCGCCGCGATTTATACTTCACGGGCGCGGTTAGAGACGCAAGTAATTGCGGGTGTTCAAGCTGGCGGCCAATTGATGTGGACGACCGAGGTTGAAAACTTCCCTGGGTTCCGTGAGGGTATCATGGGCCCCGAGTTAGTTAGTTCGATGGCCGCTCAAGCGGCGCGCTTTGGCGCGGAGTTTAAACAAGCCGATGTTTCCAGGATTGATTTTTCTGGCCCGATCAAGAAAATCTGGGTGGGCGATGAAGTCTTAGAAGCCAAAGCGGTCATTATTACGACTGGCGCTAAAGCTCGAATGTTAGGTATTGGCGAAGAAAAGTTACTCGGTCGCGGCGTTGGCACTTGCGCGGTGTGCGATGCAGCGTTTTATAAAGGAAAAACGGTGTACGTCGTCGGTGGCGGCGATGCGGCGATGGAAGATGCAATGGCGTTGACCAAATTTGCCACGAGTGTCACGCTGATTAATCGGACTGATAAAATTCGCGCCAGTAAGATCATGCAAGAAAAAGTCTTGGGCGAACTTAAAGTGCCAGTAATTTCCAATAGTGAAGTAATCGCGGTTAATGGCCAGTTTAAATTAGAAACGGTTACCCTTAAAAACAATCAGACAGGCGAGGAAACAATTTTACCAGCCGATGGTTTATTTCTAGCAATTGGTCACACCCCAACAACTGAATTATTTAAAGATGTATTGGAACTCGATGAGCACGGCTATTTAGTTACTGGGTTAACATCCAAGGCACAGCAATCAAGTTTTGAATTATTGAAAGAAAGCTATCCAACTCAAACTTCAATCGAAGGCGTCTTCGGCGCCGGCGACGTGGTTGATTTTCGCTATCGCCAAGCGATTACCGCGGCTGGCATGGGGTGTCAGGCAGCGCTTGATGTTGAGAAGTATCTCAATTCAAAATAATATCAGGAAATGAAGAAGACGGCGTCATCGGTGACGCCGTCTTTTGGGTTTGCTCAAATGGGTAGTACCTGATTGGCTAGGTTATGATCCAAGCGATCAATTATCGTGCAACTATTGTCTGTAAGTGGCTTCTCTGGTAGATGCCACTCGCGGTAATTACACAGTGAAACGTTATTACTTTGTGCTGCATCCAACACGTGGCGTCCAACCACATCGCCGCCATAGGGTAGGCCTAGACTGGTGACTTCTTGATCGAGCATGACTGCCAATGTTTCCACGGATTCCTTTACTTCGCGGTGGCAGTTAATTGGGCTTTGGTTTTCAAGGAGTACGTGGTTCACCGTGTGCGAGCCAATCTCCATGCCCATGCTACTTGCCAGTTTAAGCTCATCAAGGCCAAGGAATGTCTGGCGGCACAGTTCAGGCTCATTAATTCCGACCAGGAATTCTGCTGCGAGGTGATTACTGGCTACAAGCAGTTTTTCAACGGGGATGAGACAGTTCCAAACCGTTTTTAGTTGCTTGATAACGCCCTGGTCGTTTTGGAATGGTCCCGGTGCTGGCCACTCAGGATTGCCAATTAGCTGAGCGTATGGGGTTTCATCGAAATACCTCATGAGCCAAGATTGTACGGCGGTCGGTCCCGTCTGTTCAATTGCGAGGGTTAAGCGCCGGTTGGGCGGTAATTTCCCCTGTAGCGTGCACACTATTGGGAATAAGGTGCCAACGACACCCAATGCCCGCAGTGTCTGGATAGCCTTCTCGATGTTGAGATAGCAGTCGTCAAACGACACGGTCGCTAGTTTTTCTCCGGATTGGTAGGCTCCGGCGTACTCACTGCAGGTTACCAAGCGGTAGCCTGCCTGGCGAAGCGCAAGTATGATCCGTTGAAGTCTTTCTGATGAACAAGACAGTCGATGATCGTATCCCTGTTGAGGAGGATCGATAATCCCGTGAAATGCAATATGCAGCGAATTGGGGAAATATCTGGTCATGACCCGAATCCTCCATTGGTTGTTTATTAATGTGCTTGCCAGATACCATACACTGAAAAGTCGTTTTTGCCAATATTTGTTATACTTATACTCAAATGAAGTATCCAACTCTCAATTTTGAAAAGAAAGCCCTAGCTGACGGGTATCATATAATTTGTGGCCTAGATGAAGCCGGCCGTGGCTCGTGGGCAGGCCCAGTTGTGGCGGCGGCGGTGATTTTTAATCCGGAAATTAAACGAATTCAGGGGATTACTGATTCGAAGCTCTTAACAGCAAAACGACGTGAAGCATTATATGAGTGGATTACTAC
>JAGONZ010000058.1 GCA_017992755.1 Candidatus Buchananbacteria bacterium
TGCGACTAAGTCATCAACTACTCACTTCGCCTTACTGCTCAGCTTATTACTTGAGCGTTTTTCAACGACGACAATAAATACCAATGAAAGCCCCGCAATCAGCATAAGTTCGATAATGAAGTAGGGGCTTCCCTGCAACCGAAGAGATTGGCTGCGAATAGACTCTACCTCCAATACCGCTGGCATCTCAACTGCTAGATCAACCGCCGCCCCAACATTAGATGTAACTAGACTAGATTCGAGCTTTACCGGCTGACGCACAACTTGCCCAGCATAACTCACAACGGCAGTATGTTGGCCCACCGGCATACTCTCAAATATGGCAACGCCTCTAGCGTCTGTAATCGCTGTGCGCGGCGTTGAATATAGCGTCACAACTACTCCCTGCAAAGGATTGCCGTTCTGGTCTCTCACTATGATGCGCACGGTCACAACCTTAATTGAATCCGCTATTCGATTTTCAGGAACAGATTGAGTGGTGCTATTTACTATGCTGCTCTGTGGAGTGAGGTTTTTTGGCGTAGCACTCGTTGGCGGCGACGTAGAGATTATCTCAATAACAGTATCTGGACTTGTAACTGGCTCTTCGGCTTCCGGCTCCAATGTAAAGCTTAGAGTTGGACTGGCAGAGGACTGATTACCGGCTGCATCTATAACAAACACCCTAACAAACCACTCGCCTGCAGCCAGGTTAGAAAGACTTGCAGTTGTGGCAGAAGTAGTTACAGCTTGCGCGTCACTAAAGTCAGATTGAGTAGCATATTCCAACCTATAGGCTTGTGCGGCGGGGTGCATATCCAACGTGGCGTCCCAGCTTACAACCGTACCACTTATCAGTGCCTGTCCGACAAGCGCAGGTTTAGGCAGGGCATTAGGTGCAGTAATGTCATAGATAAATGCCGAACCGCTTACCGTAGCAGATGCGTAGTTAGATGATGCGCTCCCGTCGTCTTCGGCTCTCACGCGCCAATAATACTCACCTCCATCCACAAGAGTAGTACTTGCACTGCCCACAAGATAGGTGCCGCTATCACCAAAATTGAATGTACGCGCACCCGCCGAAGCAAAGCCTGAGCGGTAATCAATAATCAAATCATTATAGGCAGCGTCGGTAGCTATCTGAAGACGATAGCGTAGCTGCTCACCTGCATCCGTATCTGCAAGCGTAAAAGCAAAATCTGTCCCCATTAACGTGTTGAGATTGAGGCGGCCACCGCTCAATAACGTGGCTGCCCCCAGGCTTGTTGGCGTTGATGGCGCGGCATTCGGCTCGGCTGAGGTTGTAAATGTACGCGTTCCAGAGAAGCTTGAGCCGCTAGCATTGATAGCCTCGACACGCCAATAGTACAAGGTGTTGTAGCTCAGTGAAGACCCCAGTGTGTAGCTAGTTCCAGTCAGTCCTGACTGGTTTACAACTGTAGAAGAAAAATTGCTCACTGTGGAGATCAGAACACGATAAGATGTCGCCAAATCTACTGCCTGCCACTCAAAAGTTGGTGTCGCAGTAACACCCGTCACGCCATTGGTGGGATTTATTAAATTCGGACTTGCTGGCACATCAGAGCCCAATAGGTACACCGGGTCATAACTCGAAGCAGTATTCACGTTATATGTGTCAGTCGCACTGTAGCTGTACCGAATCGCCTGCTCCTGGGTGATACCGGCCGAATTCGATGAATGCTGATATGCCGTCGTACCATTCTTATTGATACCGATTGTGGCACTTGTACCTTGCGAAGCAGTGCCCCCTAGGAGATCGCGATATTGAATCTGAATATCGTTACTACCTTCATACAAAATCACCTGAAATGTTCCCATTGGTAGGCTTGGGTTTGAGTAAAAATACATGTTGGTCCATTGAACTACAAACTTACGATTTGGCGCGTCGCCAATTGTCGCATAATAGATGGACTTCTTGCCGGATTGTATAATGAGGTCATCCCAAAAAGCACACACACAGCGACCGGGCGTTGCGCTCGGCAAGTTCACATTACTATAGCCAGAATAGGCAGAACCAAAATTTACTGTGCCATTAATATTTATATAAGCTTGCGTATAGTCAGTATCGAAATGACGAAAAGTAAAACCTAAATTGAAAGGTCCGGCAGAGTTATCATCTCCACTTAAATTTGTATTTGTGCCAGTATAATCAACCTCTCCATCATAGGCCTTTGCCGGCTGTGAAAAGATTATCAGACTCAGCACGAGTAATACTATGCTATAAAATCCTAACTTCATCGTATGGCGAGTAGCTGTTCGCACCTTTTCTATTCGTACCTCAGCGCGTCAATCGGATCAATGCGCGATGCTCGTCTTGCCGGGAAATACACAACGATTAGGCCAAATACTGCGCTTAAGATTAATGTGGTTATCGCCAATTGTGGTGTCACCATAAACGCCGATACAGACTCCTGGACACCACGACTGCGCGCAAAGCTACTAATCGCCACATCCGCAAACTTACCGAGCATGAAGGCGCTCACCAGCCCAATAAATCCACCTAAGACAGAGAGCATCAAGGACTCAATAATAAACAATCGCTTGATATCACGCTGACGAGCACCAAACTCAATCAAAAGACCAATCTCACGTGTACGCTCCAAAAGCGAAATGGTCAACGTGTTAAACATTCCCAAAATCGCAATCACCATGCCAATACCACCAAATCCGAGGAAGATCATCTGCAGGAGACCAAAGACCTGTGAAATCTGGTCGAGAGTATCAATCGGTGAAGCTGTCGCAAAACCAATGCTTTCAATTTCTTTACGCACTTGACCGACTTCACTGCGGTCAGTCGTAAGTATCTTCACTTGGCTCGCATCCTGGACACCATTCTCAATAAATAACTGGCTACGGACAAACACTTCAGCGCTCGCGTTACCTTCCACCAGTCCAATCACTTTTACATCTTTTTGAACCGATTTTTTGACCCCGTCAGCCTGTAAGACATCGAAGTTTAGACTAACCACCTTTCCAAGCGCCTCATCTCCCTGCGGTAAACCTACGGCCTTAGCGAGCGAAGTATTCACGAGTGCTTCATCCGTCCCGCCGCCAGCCAGTAACGACTTTCCTGCAATAACTCGAACGGAGCTAAGATCTAGATATTCCGCATCAACCCCAAAGACCACAGAATCAACTTGCGAACCCCCAGATTTTACCTTTGCCGCCTCGGTATAAACCCGAGCTACCGCCTCAACCGAACCAATATTTTTCAGACGCGTAATATTATCACCATCAAACTTTATAGCGGTCGAACGGGGTTTAGTCACATCAATACTCTTAACCGATTTTGACCCGACTACTTGGCGACTTACGAGGTCCTGAAGCCCATAGCCAAAAGAAAGTAAAAATACGACTGCCCCAATTCCTATAACTACTCCTAAAATAGTCAGCGTGGTTCGGAGTTTTTTAAAGAAGAGATTTTGAGCGGCCATGCGCACTAAAATCGACGTCGCAATCACGCCTTCTTGCTGGGCGTGATGCTGTTTGCGCACACGCGGTGCAAGGACCTTTTCGGGCATCGTATCATTCATACGCTTACGCTCAGCCACGCTTACCACCCTTCTTTAGTGGAGCTTTTGCCGTCTGCGCTTCTGCTGCCTTATTCACTTCTAAGAAGCTTGTCATCAGCATGCGTCGGCGCTCTTCTTCAGACTGGTAGCCACCTTCATCAATTGAGAGCACGCCATCTTTTAAGAACAACCTGTGGCTACTGAGAGACAGGTAGTCAAGGTTGTGCGTAACCAAAATAACAGTAGTATTTTCATGATTTCTAAAGCTTGTCATCAGCTGCATAATCATGTCGCCATTCGTGGTGTCAAGGTTTCCGGTCGGCTCGTCAGCTATCAAAAGTTGAGGGGTTTTTACGGTAGCTCGCGCCATAGAAATACGCTGTTGTTGACCAATTGACAACACCGCCGGATTATAGCGCATATACTTCGCAAGCCCGACGCGCTCAATGCTGGCAGCGGCCTTCTTAAGCGCTTCATGACGCGGAGTACCAGAAAGATACAACGGCAAAGCTACATTTTCCTGCACATTCATACTTAATACCCAATTATTCACCTGGCTCACCACCCCATAATGGGCGGCTCTAAACTTTGCACGACCATCCTGGCTAAGCTCATACAAGCTCTGTCCCGCTACCACTACGTCACCCTTGGTTGGCGGCAAAAGGCCCAAAATCATGTTCAAAATCGTAGTCTTACCACTGCCGGATGGGCCATAAATTATCGTAAAACTACCAGGTTCAACTTCAAAATTTATATCCTTTAAAACACTCACAGTGCCGTCTATGGCGCGAAAGTCACGCGAGACATTACGGAAAGAAGCAAGCGGCTGGCTCATAAACTCGTATCTCCAAAACCGAAGATTGCTTGCAGTGCGTTAAAGATGATGCTGAAGATATTTTCAGTACCGCGACCAATAATCGCAGTCTGAGTATCGGAAA
>JAGONZ010000012.1 GCA_017992755.1 Candidatus Buchananbacteria bacterium
GCTCATTATGGTTCCTCCTATGTTTTGAACCACTTTTACCCTAACGATTTTACTACTAATTGTCAATGGGCAATGTTGCTGTCAAGCGAATGAGGTCTTCCCTTTTTCTGATAAATTTGTCATACTTAGGCCAATAAGTATTAACAAGCACTATGAATAAATTCTCAATTGGGGAAGTTATCCGGCTCGGCTGGGAAACTTTCAAAAAGAATGCGTTGTTAGCGATCGGTATTTTGATTGGCCTCGTTGTTATCAATAGCGTGATCAGTGGTATCACGGGCGCTTTTGATAAGAGTAACTTTGTTGTTATTCTCGTGATTAATATCCTCAGTCTCGTGGTCTCAACCTGGTTAAGTGTGGTTATGTATCGCCTGATCATCAAAATTACTGACGGTAAAGCTGTTTCTACAGAAGATCTAAAGACGGAGCCAATGTTGTTGGTTCGCTTCTTTGCCGCTCAATTGGTCGCCGGAATCTTGATTGTGATCGGTTTTGTTTTGCTGATCGTGCCTGGTGTGTATCTCGCATTACGGTTTATGTTTGCCCCTTACGCGATCGTTGATAAAAACCTTGGCCCAATCGAAGCTTTAAAGTATAGCGGCGAATTAACCAAGGGCATTAAGTGGCAATTACTTGGTTATTCAATTGTTGCGATCTTAATCATCTTGCTGGGCGCAATCGCCTTGCTCGTTGGCTTACTCGTAGCCGTCCCAGTTGTGATGTTTGCCAGTGTTCATATCTACCGCAAACTTCAAGGCCAAGCCACTGTTGTCTCAGTTACCCCAACTGCTCCAACACCAGCCCCAACAGTTTAATCGAATCTCAAAAATCCCGAGCAGTGTGCTCGGGATTTTTATTTTATGATCCTTGACCCGTCATTCGCGAACGACGGGTCTTGCAATTGGCCCTAGATTTATGGCATAATTTGAGTACCATGTCGTTATCTAAAAAAACTTCCGGGCGATCAGCCGCACAAATTAAAATCAATTACGCCGATCAAGCTGAACCTGATTTTTTGTTTGGCCGACGCGAGCGTGACCGCTCCTACGTTGGCGAAGGGCAACTGTCATGCGACGTCTATCAAGATGCTGATGATATTTATGTCGTCTCAATGCTCGCTGGTGTTGAACCGCAAGATCTTGATATCAGCGTCTCACACGACGTCTTGACCATCCGCGGCCTCCGCCGACCGATCTCAACGGCCGATGACAGCGATATCTTTGCCCGCGAGTGCTACTTCGGGCCATTTAGTCGATCCATTATTCTCCCCCAAGAAATTGATCCGTCCAAAGTCACCGCCAATCTCAAAAATGGCATTTTGACTATCAGCTTAACCAAGAAATACAAAGCTACAACCATTAAAATCCGGCACGTCCCGAATTAACGAATGGCAATTTCATTGTAGGGGCGGCACGGCCCGCCTGCCAAAAGAGGCATTCGGGCAGGGAGCCGCCCGCATAAAAATTATGAGCATTTTAAAAGCCAAACAAGACTCTGAATCAACCACCTCACACTCGCCTGCTCATGGCGCCTTTTTTAAACATTCGTGGAAAATTGTTGCTGCTGTTGTTTTATCAATGGCAATTCTCATCGCCATTATTGCAGGCGGATTATTCCTCACCGAACAAGCATACGCCCATCGTTTTTATCCAGGCAGCCATATCGGTGACATTTCTGTCTCTGGCTTAACCGTCGAGGCCGCTCGAACCAAACTCAACGCCGTGGCCATGGAATTTGAACGAGATGGCATTGAGATCAACCTGACTTCAGCTTCAAAGACCGCAACCATCAGACCGATGGTCGAAGCTATCGGTGATCCTGATTTGTCGCGGGAGCTGTTTCGAATTGATACCGAGCCAACCTTAGCTAGTGCGTACGCCCATGGCCGCACTGGCAATTGGTTTGTCCGCGCCCTGTCGCCCATTGTCAGCGCGGTATCACGACCAAACTATGGAGTCCGTTTCAGTCTGGAAGAAGCCAGTGTCCGTACGGTCATTAGCGACAACTTCAAAGAGCAACAAAACCCCGCCACTAACGCCCGTCCAGTTATCACTTGGAATAACACGACACCTCAGATAACGCTTGAACCAGAACATGCCGGCAAAGTAGTAGATATTGATGGCATCGTTAAGACACTCCGACATCGTCTCGCCACCCTTGATCGCTCACCGATTGTCACCGCAGAAATTACCGACCAACCACAAGTAACTATTGCTGAAGCCACGCCGCTCATTCCTGAACTTGAACAGCTACTCAGTACGAGTACTCCCAAGTTGATTTCCGGCGCTCGCGAGTGGCAGCTACCGCCAAAGCAACTGGCACCGATGTTCGTCTTTTCTAAGAATGATGGCGTGACGATGATTGATCTCGATCGAACACTGTGGCAACAGTGGGCCGAGAAAACCTTGGCGCCAGCAATCGCGGTTGAGGCTCAGAATGCTAAGGTTGAGTTACAGGACGGCAAGCTGGTAAGCATCCAAGCTCATCACACGGGCACTGAAATTGATTACGATACTACCTTTGCAACGTATCGCACAGCGATCCTTGAACAACAATCAACGATTACGATTGCGACACGTACCATCGATCCAACGGTGACGACCGATACGGTTAACGACTTAGGGATTGATGAAATTATTGGAACTGGTCATTCAAATTTCAAAGGCAGCCCCGCCAATCGCCGCCACAATATCGCCACCGGCGCCGCCAAGCTCAATGGCGTCCTCATTGCCCCTGACGAAGAATTTTCTTTAATCAAAACCCTCGGTGAAATTGACGGCGAGCATGGATATTTGCAGGAGTTGGTAATTAAGGGCAATAAAACGATTCCTGAATACGGTGGTGGCTTGTGCCAAATCGGCACTACAACCTTTCGCGCTACAATGGCTTCTGGGTTACCAATCCTTGAACGTCGCAATCATTCGTATAGTGTTACCTACTATTTGGAGAATGGCTTACCGGGAGTTGACGCCACCATTTACGACCCTAAACCTGATTTCCGTTTCAAAAATGATACAGGTCATTACGTCTTAATCCAAACCCGGATCCAGGGCGATGACATCACGTTCGAATTCTGGGGCACTAAAGATGGCCGAACAGCGACCCGCACCACTCCCCGTGTATGGGGCTGGGTATCACCGGCGCCAACCAAAATTGTCGAGACTACTGACTTACCTGTCGGCCAAAAGAAGTGCACTGAATCGGCTCATAAAGGTGTTGATGCCAGCTTCGATTACAGCATCGTCTACGCCGACGGCCGCGAAGACAAACAAACATTTACTTCACATTACAAACCATGGCAGGCAGTGTGTTTGGTGGGTGTTGCACAGTTGTCAGGCACAGCGTCATCAACAGATGCAACAGTGACGCCACCAGCTACGACAACAGTACAATAACGATTGACCCCTCACATAACACCTCCCCTATCCTAGGGGAGGATTTTTTTGTCATCCCCGGTTTAGCCGGGGATCTCCTAGTTACGTATTTGTTAAGGTGTACACAATTAGGAGATCCCCGCCGCCGCGGGGATGACAAGTGTAAAGAGGGTGATAATAATGTAAACAAAAAGACGCTCATCAAATGATGAGCGTCTTTTTTAATTGATATCATTGCACCTGCAGACACAGTATGCGAACGGGCTGCAATGGCCAGGCAAGAAAATTTTCAAGAAGCAGGAGTCGAGCGTGAGCCCGATTAAAGCTTCCCTAAATTCCCATGCTTGTCGTGCCTAGCCAGTGCAACCCGCTCACGGGGTGTTCCCCTATGGGGAACGGAGATAAGAACTTTCTCAAATTCTGTATTCTCACATTGTATGGAAGGTGACAATTGTAGGTACTGGCCTGCAGGTGTAGTGATACCACGTCGATTCCTGCAGACAAGGAATTACTTCAAGGGAATGTTCGAGTCGAAACCAAAACAATCCTTTACGATAATTCCATGCTTGTCGTGCCTGCAGAAATCGAGGTGCTATGCGGTTATTAGGTACGAGATAACTGTCCAGTATAGCATTTGCCCACCTTCTTGTCAAGGAATATATACATACAGCAGAAAATTCCGCCTAATTTAGCGGAATTTCTAAATTTACACAAATTGTAAACTCGCAACGGGATAATTATACCCCAAAAACAAGCCCTGATCAATGCAAGTCATCAACAGGTTATCCCGCGATCGAAATTAGCTTATGGCGGTTCTTTAAGCCTCGTCTAATCGAGATTTGCGACCGCTTAACCTTAAAATGCGCTGCCAAAGCATCGATCGCTTCTTCATTGGCACGACCATTAATTGCCGGCGCGGTCACCTTCACTTTCATCAGGCCATTCTCTTCGTTTATTACTCCAGCTACGCGCGCACGAGCCACTACAACAATTGTAAATTCTTGATTCATAATTCACTAACAATTTTAAGCTGCAAAGCATTAGTTACTGGATCATAGAGCGCAAACGTCGCCATTTGAAACAGCCCCGCGAGTGTTCCTGGATTAATAACACGACATTCTCCTATTCGCTCTTCCCAGGGTTGGTGGGTATGTCCATGGAAAACTAAATTAAACTTACCTGTGTGCGCCAAAGCTTTGGCCTGATTCGGAAAATGACAAAAAGCCATTCGCTGATCGTTCATCTCTAACGCACCGACATTGCCATGAATTGTTACGCGTTTATGTTGATCAAACTCCGATTCAAACGCATCACGATCATCACCGTTACCCGTGACTGCATGGATTGTACCAGGAAAGTTGTCAGTAATATACTGCAGGGTATCAAGCGCACAAATATCGCCACAATGAATCACTGCTCCAGTCTGTTGCTGATTGATCCACTTCAATGCCAACTCAAGGGTGGCGAGGTTATCGTGCGTGTCCGAGATGATGGCGATCATATTGACAGTATAACATTTGCACAGTAATATCTAAGGGCACCTTAACAAGGAGAGGGTATATGAAAGTTTGCATGAACTGCATTAAACGCCTTGATCCAGCTGACTATCATGCGGAAATCGAACTCATCCCTGGACTTAACCAAACCTGTGCCGATCGTGAAGTCATTGATGAAGCTTCAAACTTGGACGATGTCGATAATGATTTCAGATTTTGCAGTGAATGCGGCACCGAACTTGAAGAAGTATCACCGGAACAGTACCAGATGCTTTTGGGTGGAGATGAAGACAGGCCCTGCTCTTACTGTGAGAAAAAGATTACCTGTCACGCAAAGTTCTGTGGTTTCTGTGGCAAACGAGTGCCATCTAACGAAAACGAAAGGCTTCAAACCCTACTGGCATATTGTCCCGATTGCCACGTGCACTGTGTTACCGTGGATGACCTTATCTGCACAAATCATGGCTATCGCTTTTGCGAACGACACCTACACCCGTTGGTGACTATGAACATACCTGACCAGCAATGTCCGTGTGGTAATACCTATCCACCTTGGCTAGCTGGCTGTGGGCAATGCGGGACACGCAACCCAAACCAGAAATCCGAAAAATCTATCATCGACCTTCTTAAGTCCGGCGGGTAACCGCCGACTTTTTTATTTATGGCTCAAAGCAACTTTAATACCAAGCGCGATTAATGCCACGCCAGTTATATGTTCAACGTGATGCTGAACCTTTACAATCCGCGACTTAATAATTGGGCTTGAGAGCATCAAGGCTAAGAATGAAAACCAAACAAAGGTAATCATAACCATTTCCAATCCATACAAACCTTGAATTACTAATGGTGTGGTTGGATCAATTACTTGAGTAAATAAGGCCAAGAAAAAGAGCGTGGCCTTGGGATTTAAAGCGTTAGTCAAAAAGCCATTGGCAAAGGCTTTTCTATAACTCACATTTTTTTGTTCTGACTCCACAATAGCATCGGTATGTGGCCTGGATCGTAAGGCCTGAATACCAATATAAATCAGGTAGGCGGCGCCAATATATTTGATAATTGAAAATAGCAGAATTGATTGGGCAATTAACAAGCCCACACCCAATAGTGAATAAGTCACATGGATAATAATTCCGATCGCCACACCAAGCGCGGTCATGATACCAACACGGCGCGAATACAGTAAACTATTTTTTGTGACGATCGCAAAATCCGGTCCTGGACTAATCACGGCCAATAAATGGATGCCCGCAATTACTAAGAATGGCAGTAGATAATTCATCTGAATAATTACTTTGTTTTCCCGCGAAACGATTTCAATAATTTTACATCCTCCAAATCTTTTCCATCTTCTGGAGTTTCGCAAATCAGATCGATCTTATTCTTAACCGCATAGGCCACCAGCGCCTTGAATCCTTTGGCGCCAATTTTGCCGTCGCCGATATGTTCGTGACGATCACGTTTTCCATTAAAATCAATTTTGCTGTCATTGGCGTGGATCAATGACAAATATTTCTTTCCAACTATCTTTTCAAACTTTTTAAAAGTATTGGCAACGTCATCAGCAGTTCGCAAATCATACCCGGAAGCAAAGGCATGGGCGGTATCAACACAAACACCAACTGGCCCGTCATCTTTGAGGGCTTCAATCATGGTCGAAATCTCTTCAAAGGTGTCGCCAATAATCGCGCCGGCTCCAGCAGCAATTTCAATTAATAATTTACTCTCGCCCTTATACTTATTCAAAATCTTTTTATACCCTTCAATGGCTTTATTAAGACCATCCGCTTCACCGAGCGCTTTGGCACTACCTGTATGAACAACAACACCAGCTACGCCCAATAATGACGCCCGTTCTAATTCTTGGCGCACCACCTCGATCGAGCCGTGATAAATTCGGGCTTCAGCTGACGCCAGATTAATAAAATACGGTGCGTGAATGTAAGTCGCATTTTGCTTGAACGCGCGGCAATTCTTTTTAAACTCATCAGCAATTTCCGGAGTAATCTCTTTGACCGGTCCACCGTGCGGTGAGCGGGAGAAAAACTGAAAACACTCGCAGCCACGCTTGAGCGCGCGCTCCGGTGCGAAGGTCAAACTACCAGCCGCTGAGACATGAAGACCAATATTCATATTTTTATGGTAACACCTCTAGTGTTTGAATCCAAGACTTAGTTTCTTCCAGTGCTTGGTTAAAATCAGTTTGTGGCTCCCAACTAATCAAAGTTTTGGCTAAAGTAATATCTGCCTGCGAATCGTGAGGTTCTAGCCGGGGCGCGATGTAGGTGATATTCTGGCTAATCAACTCAGCCACTGAATTAATAGTCCGAGACACACCCGAACCAATATTAAGCACTTCGCCGCTACCAACCGTATCGCTCGTCATCGCCATAACATTTGCCCGAGCAATATCTCCGACATAAATGAAGTCCCGTGTTTGCGTACCATCGCCAGTAACCGTTAACGGCTGTTGCTGGCGCCATTGCTTCATAAATACTGAGATGGCGTTGATGTAGCCGCCGCGCAAGCCCATGCGCGGACCAAACACATTAAAGTAACGCAACGACACCGTTTCTAAATCCGTAATCTGTGAAAAGACTCGGGCGTAATGTTCGCCTATATATTTCTGAAGCCCGTAGGGGCTTTGTGGTTGTGGTCGTGCTTGCTCAGTTGACGGCACGTCGATGGTATCACCATAAGCCGCCGCGGAGGCACTGTACACTAACCGCTTAACCTTGGCTTCACTCGCGGCTATCAATACTTTCAGGGTGCCGTTAACATTAACATCATGATACGCTTCCGGATTCTCAATTGATTCTTGAACTGAAGTTAACGCCGCGCAGTGAAACACGCCATCGATACCGGCAAAATCGGTAGCGCTGACGTCTCGAATGTCTTTTTTAATTAAACGAACCTCTTGAGGAATCGCCCGCACCGGCTCCTTAATCAAAGAGTCAAGGATAACGACTTCGTATCCCTCACTTAGAAGGCGGTCGACAATATGCGACCCAATAAACCCAGCACCGCCGGTGACCAGGTAGCGCATCTTATTTTTTATCCTTAATAATTACGCTTTTAAGATAGTCGATGACTTTGCGATTACCCAACACATTCTTCAAATGATCTCGGTATAAATCGCTCTCTAACTGTTTGCGCACTTCTGGATTATCAGGATAACGAGCCATTAAGTGCTCAACTTCAATTGCAATTTCGTCATCGGTAACAGCAATCTTTTCTGCGTGATACACGGATCGGCAGATAAGCGCCGCTTTCACGCGGTGTTCGGCTTGAGGCTTTAAATCAGCTTCGAGTTCTTCGCGTGTCTTTTTGAGATGGAGTAAGTAATCATCAAACTTCAGCCCTTGGCTCGTGATACTGTCTTCGAGCTCGTGAATCATTTTGCGAATCTCGCTCTCAACCATTGCATCAGGAATTTCGGCAAAGGTGCTGACACCAACAATCTTTTCAATTAATTCTATTTCGAGTTGTTGCTCAGCGCGCTCGTGAGCTTCTTGCTTAATGTTGTCAGCAACTTGGCCACGTAGTGCTTCGGCGGTTTCGACCTGACCATTGGAAATCTGTTTAGCAAATTCGTCGTTGAATTCTGGCAGGTTAATTTCAAACACTTCTTTGAGGGTGACTTTGAAATCGGCGGCTTTGCCAGCCAACGTCTTTTGGTGGTATTCAGCTGGGAAGGGTAAGTTAAATTCTTTAACCTCACCAATCGCCATCCCGACAATCTGTTCTTCAAAGCCTGGGATAAACCGACCTTCGCCGATGTGTAATGGATAATCTTTGCTGGAACCGCCCTCAATTGGTACATTGTCGACAAAGACATCAAAATCAATAATTACGCGGTCGCCGTTTTGGGCTGGGCGCGTAACGGCAGCTTCAGACGCACGCATTTTTCGGACGTCAGTAATGACTTTATCAATTTGCTCATCACTAACGACGGCAGCTTCGCGTTCAATTTTTAGCGATTTGTAATCACCGAGCGTAACTTCAGGCAAGACGGCGACTTTTGCTTTATAGATCAACGCTTGATTAAGCGCGGCTTGTTCAAGAGCAATTTGCGGCTCGCCAATGGTGACAATCTGCTCTTTCTCGAGGGCTTCGCCATACGTCTTAGAGATTACCTCGTCGAGCATCTCTTGCAGAATCGCCCCATCACCAACGCGCTGGCGTACCATCTCGAGCGGCGCTTTGCCCTGGCGGAAACCTTCGATATTTACTTTTTGCGCCAATGATTGGAGCGCCTTAGTAATATACGGCGTCAATTCAAGCTCACTAACCGTAATAGTGAATTCGACCTCTGATTTTGGGAGTTTTGTAACAGTGATTTCCATAAAAATAATGATTATATCCTGCAAACTATATCATTTTCTCTGTATTAAATCAATTAGTCAGACTGGGCTTTAAAACTGAGATCTTCATTGACAAAAGATCCTAAATGCCGTATCATATAGATCGTCTCTCTTTGCCCTTTCAATCTCAACTTAGCAACAGGAGGATTAGCTAATGTCTCACCGTGAGCGTGAGGCTCATATCTTTATGGGCCCTGACGGAGTTGGCAAAACCACAATGGCGGCCTTAATTGCCGAATTAATCAGTGGCAGCCACATCGACTCCGGCAAACTTGTGCGGAGTGCCAATGAACTGAAAAGTGATCCGGCTCTGATGGAAATCATGGCCACTCGCCAACTTGCCCCAGAGTCTCTCGTCCGTGAATTGGTAACCCGGGAGATTGATGTCACCACCGGCGATATCTGTTTCTCCGGAATTCCGCGAGCTAAAGAGCAAGCGGAATGGCTCAACCGCATTCTGATTAAGCGAGGCATCCACATTGTCGGTGTGTACTGCCTGAAAGCGGAAGTTGAAACCTGCCTGGATCGAATCAGTAAACGCACCGACCGACCGAACGCTGTTAAGCTCGCAGACCAGGAACAGTCCATCAGGAAATACAACGATATGATGGATGAGGCATGTTGTTATTTCGAAGGTGTAAACATACCAACCGTAGTCATCGGAGCTGAGCCGGCGTTGGAAATAGTCCGCGGAGCGATCGAGTCGCTTCCTCAGATTCAAAGACGAATTAGCAGTCTCTGCGCCTAAAGAGGCCAAGAAACAAATAAAGCGCGATCCTCATGATCGCGCCTTTCTTTCAAAGTTTTAGAGGGAGCACAAATGGAAGTTACGATTCTCAATGACCGCAACATTCTAACTGGAATCGAATTCTACAGCCGCTATTTACGCTCAGATCTTTTGTATCGCAACCAGTACATTGCAGCAGCCTACCAACGTCTCGAAGCCAACAAAACTAATAGCTCGTTAGTATACAAGCAATGTGAGGAGACAGCCCATTTAGCAAAACTGTTCTCAAGAGATGAGTGGCCTGGACTCTATGCGTTACTCGTTCGACTCAATGATACGCTGGGTCCGCTCGTCATTTCAGAGATTGCAAAAAGAAACGTGCGTTAGCAACGTTTCTCATCTCCGCCAAGGTGCACTATGCACCGAGGCGGTTTTTTCTTCGCCACGCCGTAGTCCGCCAGTTTGCGGACGAAGGCGGGCTTCGCCTCGCCATAGCTTCAGCGAAGGCAGGTTAACTACGCTCGCAACGTCGTAGTTTCTGGTTCTACCAACGAAATCAAAGTCGAAGCTTTGCCCGCCAATATACCGCCATCAACATAAAAATCAATGTCGCTATTAAAATACTGCTGAGCTTCAGCAATAGTAGTTGCTGGTGGTTGAGTTTCAGGATTGGCGCTTGGGGCAATCAATGGTCCAGTGAGCGCTAATAATGACTGGAGCCACGGATCATTAGGAAAACGCACCGCCAGTGATGGTCCTTTCCGGCACAAGTGTTCAGGACATGTTCCAGTCGGCAACACAACACTTACCGGGCCTGGCCAATATTCATTCAAGCGGTCACGATACTCATCAACAGTAATCCCAAACAACTGTAAATCGTCTAACTTAGCAATCAAGACAATACACGCCTTATGGCGATCGCGCTGCTTCACGGTATACACACGCTCAACCGCCTCAAGCTGTTTAATGCTCGCCACTACTCCATATAGCGTATCCGTTGGCAGTACGCCAATTGCGCCTTTATTAATTTGATCAGTAATTTCTTGAACCTGGTCTTTTTGGTACACCATACGATTACTTGGAGATTAAAACTTTTCCCGTCATGGTCGCTGGTTGCGGCAAGTCTAATAAGTTGAGAATGGTTGGAGCAATATCTGCTAGTGTACCATTTGCCAGTGTGTATTGGGAATCAGTAACGATAGCTGGTACCGGATTAATGGTGTGTGAGGTGTGGTTTTCGCCGGTGACTAAATCAATATTAGTTTCGGCGTTGCCATGGTCAGCAGTGATAAAAGCAACACCGTTAGCTTTCTCTAGGGCTTCAACTACTCGTCCCAGGTGTAAATCAACTTCTTCTAACGCTTCGACAATCGCCGGCACATTCGCCGTGTGTCCGACCATGTCGGGATTAGCAAAATTAATAAAGATAAATTCCACGCCGCGGTTGATTGCGTCAATTGCCTGGTCGGCAATCCCTTCAGCGCGCATCTTTGGCGCAAGATCATGCGTCGAGACATCTTTGCGGCTCTTGAGCAAGATGTGTTCCTCGCCAGCATGCGGTTTTTCGCGACCACCATTTAAGAAGTAGGTTGCGTGCGGGAACTTTTCCGTTTCAGCAATGTGGGCTTGCTTCAAACCCGCTTTGGAAACTTCCGCTGCCAAGGTGGTTTCAATCGCAATCGTCGGAAAAGCTACGTCACACTTATATTCAGAGCCATATTCGGTCATCGTCACTAAGTGTAAATTGAACTCAGTAACTTTCTCCAATAACTTTTTAGTAAGCATTCGTGAGCGATCGGCACGGAAGTTGAAAATAAACACGCCATCATTAGATTGCAACGGATAGCCGTTGCCTTGATCATCTAAAAATACTAACGGTTCGAGATGCTCATCAAGGGCGCCTTGTTTGTAGAGCTCGGTAATAACATCAGATGGCTTGCGTGACTGACACACACTACCCTGGCAGCCATGCAGTGCCGATTCAAACTTCTGGAGTCGATCCCAGTTATTATCGCGATCCATAGCGTAGAAACGGCCAGAAGCGGTAGCGATATGGCCAATGCCAATACTATCAATAACATCTTCGAGTTCTTTCAAATAAGCAGCCGCACTTTGCGGCGCGGTATCACGGCCATCAGTAAACGCGTGAATTGCTAATTTGGTAATACCCGCATCTTTAGCCGCTTGCAAAAACGCTTTCAAATGATCGCTGTGACTATGAACGCCGCCAGCACTGACTAACCCTTGAACATGCAACGTCGAATTCTGAGATTTTACATGTTCAAATAGTTTTACAAACGCGGTATTGGTCGCAAATTCACCATTCTTTATGGCTTTAGCAATCCGCACTAAGTCAGTATCAATCACTTTACCAGCACCGATCGTCGTGTGGCCAATTTCACTATTGCCCATCTGACCATCGGGTAAACCGACGTATTCACCACTGGCTTGAAGTAACGCGTGAGGAAACTCTTGCCATAGTCGATCGAAATTCGGTGTTTGGGCGGCAGCCACGGCGTTGTGCTCAAGTTCTTCACGATACCCCCAACCATCAAGAATAATTAAAACGACGGGTTTTTTCATATAATATATGTTAGAAGTTAGTATTGTAGCGCGGCAATTCAAAAATTTCAATCTGGTATTTTAGATTAACTCCTGCACTAAATTTGCAGTAATTGACATGATTCGTTCAGTATTATACGATGCTCGCAGTAGAGAGGTGCGCCTCTCACAACCCAGAAAGGAGGAGGGTATGCCCTCCCTTACAGCCCTAGACATTCTTGTACGTCCAGAACCACTTAACAATGAACAGTGGGTCGACCTCATCGAGGCTCGACGAAGATTCATTAAACCGTACCTTGAAACCTACACCTTGCCAGAGCTCCAAAAGTTGCAATGCGTACACTATGAAGGCAATCTATTAACGGAATTGTCGGGCCGCGAAACTGTTGGCGACGACCGATTCTCTACGAGCACCCAGGGCATCTTCGGAATTCAACCCTGGCAGGCACAAGGAAGAATCGACCCTAGCGGGCTTCAACCAACTGGTGGAGAAGGCGTCCCCAATTACACTAGAAAAGTGTGGGGCTTAACTCGAGCTAATCAATGGGTAATCGTTACTATCACCTTCAACAAAGTACGAGGCTATAAGGATCGCGGCGCCGAGAAGATAACACAAGTTGAGATTATCGAATCAGACTTGCCGAACATTATCCAGGTCACTCAAACGCCGCCTCTGGTCATTTGGCAAGCAATGCACGCCATAGTGCAGACTTGGATCCGACGTCAAGAGCAGCTTCATAATCAGCTACTCAATATGCACGCAACAATGATTATGGAGAACCGGACATTAAAGCTACGCCTGGGCACTAGCTAGTAACCAAACCAAAACCCGTCGCTCGCGAGCGACGGGTCTCTTTTTTTCTAGCTTATTCTTTTGTTTCCTCGATTGAAGTTTCAGTCACTTCTTCTGGGGTCTCTTCAACTACTTCAGCAGTTGGAGTCTCCTCAGCTGAATCAGGAGCCTCAGCCCCTTCTTCAGCAACTACCGAACTCACCCCACTTGAAGCAATATCAATCTTCCAACCAGTAAGGCGGGAAGCCAAGCGGACATTTTGACCAGCGCGACCAATGGCTAATGACAGCTGATCTTCCGCCACGATTACCTTAGCAATCTTTTCGGCGGTGTCTTCACGCAATTCAACGGCCTGAACTTTAGCTGGTGAGAGAGCGTTAGTAATAAACGCTACTGGGTTAGCATCCCACAAGATGATATCAACTTTCTCGTTACCGAGTTCGGCGATAATTGTTTGGATGCGTGTCCCCCGCTGACCAACACATGAACCGATCGGATCAATGTTTTCGTCGTGGCTCATAATTGCTACCTTTGAGCGGCTGCCAGCTTCGCGGGCAATTGATTTGATTTCGATCGCTCCTGAAGCAACTTCTGGAATTTCAGTTTCAAACACTTTGCGCACCATTTCGGTGTGGGCACGTGACAAGACAAGCTGTGGTCCACGAGTTGATTGCTCAACCGCTTTCAAGTAAAACTTCATGCGATTACCAACAGCGTAGCGTTCGCGCTCAATCTGTTCTTCTGGTGGCAAAATCGCAGTCGTGTGACCCAAATCAACCAAGATAGCACGACCTTCACGGCGCTGAATCGTACCGTTAATCATTTGATGTTCCATAGTCTTGTACTCATCAAAAATGTTCTGGCGTTCTTCTTCGCGAATCTTTTGGATAATTACCTGCTTGGCAGTCTGCGCCGCCATGCGACCGAATTCCCCTGGTACTTCCAGTGGAGTAATAATTTCGTCGCCAATTGCATGCTTAGGATCAACTAATAGAGCATCTTTGAGTTGCAGCTCTGTGCGTGGGTTGAATTTGCGAACCGCTTCGCCTTCCTCTTCGCCAGCACTGTAAGCGCCGGCTGTGTGCTCAGTTTGCTGTGGGATCGCTGTTGGCAATAATTCGCCATCTTCATTCATCTGCGCCAATAGTTCTTCTGGCACGTCTTCGACAACTGTCTTAACATCAAATACGTTAACCGCACCCGTGACCGCGTCAAATTCCGTAACAATGTTTTGTAATTTGTTACCAAAGTCTTTGCGGAAAGCCGCGGCCAAAGCGAGCTCAATCGTTCGCATGACTGAAGCTTCGGAAATGTTTTTCTCTTGGCAGATCTGTTGAATTGCTGCCTGGATTGGTGATAATGCCATATAAAGTTTAGGGTTACTTTCTAAAAAATGACAGCCGTCAGGGCTGTCATCAATAAAGGCAGTATAGCATACTGAGGTGTACTTGTCAAACTTTATCAGTTCTTCAGGTCTCATTTGATACCATTCCAGGCATGTCCTCTCCTAAGGTAGGAGAGGTGTTATGTGTGAGGTATGCTATTCAACAGCAGATATCGAAAACCACTACGTCGAAAATTGCGTCGCGAAATTCCCAGAGCCGAACAGATTCTGTGGAAGCTTATTCGCAATCGGAAGATTAATGGGTGTAAATTCCGTCGCCAATATAGCATTGGACCGTATGTGGTTGATTTCTATTGCTCAGAATTAATGTTGGCAATTGAAGTTGATGGGGCCGTTCATTTTGCTAATAAGCAGATCGTGAAGCGTGACCAAGAGAGGCAGTGTTATATTGAATATCAGGGCGTCACTGTAATTCGCTTTATGAATTCAGATATTTATTATCATATTGATGGGGTACTGGAACGTTTGTATGCTTTAACCTCACCCCAGCCCTCTCCTACAACAGGAGAGGGAGCGACTCACTAAATGCAACAAAGTTATTCATGTCCTACATCCTTAAACCACCGAATCTCCGGTTCTATTTCCCTACCAACAAACTCAATACCGATAATATCAATCCGCCAAAAATTATTCAGCTGGTGTTGTTCTAAATACGACTGTGCGGCACGAATCAAATGTTGATGTTTAGTTTTCGTCACTGCTAGTTCCGGATACCCAAATGTATGCCCACGCCGGGTTTTAACTTCGCAAAAAATAATTAAATTATCGGGAGCCTTGGCAATAATATCAACTTCACCATAGCGAGTGCGGAAATTGCGCTGCAGAATTTGATAGCCTTGTTCAACTAAAAAACGCGCGGCGAGGGCTTCGCCGTGCGCTCCTAGAGTTAGACGCTGTCGGTTATCTTTTAACATGCTTGCGTTTGCGCGCCGGAATATACTTTGCGCGCAACCGCTGTTCTTCTCGTTGTTTTTTAGCCACAGGCACGACCTTCACTTGATACTTAATAATATACCCCAGCCACACCAGCATCAGGATTAATAACACTACCAGAATAATCCGTGATGATAGTAGGGACACTCGTTCATAGCGAAACACGACGTGTACACTTAGGATAACTGCGAGCCAAACACACCAATGCAAATATCGACTAAACAAAACTCGTTCGGCGTGCTCAATGTCTTTTTGAATTCTTAAGATTGCTAAGCCTACCGCCGCGACTAATGCGACTAAAGCGACGCCCAACAACCACCAGATCGTCGTGGTCGCAATCACTGGTTGCGGATTGAGTAGATACGGCAGTGAGAATAATTTGAAAATATTTATTGGTGGCATAGTCTATTTAGTGAACAATAATCCATAATGGTACGGCCCGGCACTAAACTCTTGAGTGAGCGTAAAGCCGGCAGCTTCAGCAAAACGTTTGATTTCCGCTGGATCGGTACGATCCCCAGCGGGCGGCCCAAACGGCGTCGCGATCTTGAGCCAATCGATCACCATTGCCTTGCCACCTATCTTAGTCAATCGATAGGTTTCTTGCAAGACCAGGTCATCGCGATCAGACTGGAACAGCATGTTGTGAAGCATCGTCAGATCAAGGGTGGCGGTTTGAATATCAGTGGCGCCAACTTTTTCAAGATTAGACCAGACGGTTTTGACGTTACTAAAACCTTCCTGAGTGGCTTTGTTGGCCACTGCATCCAAGACCGATTTTAAAATATCAACGGCGTACACGACGCCGCTGTTACCGACAATTTTTGCGGCGGGAAACGTGAAGTACCCGAGATTACCGCAACCGAGATCACCAACATGCATTCCGGCTTGTAAATCAACAAGCTCGAAGACGTTGGCGCTGATGAGTTCGTTCCCAGCTTGAGTAGGCATAGACGTATTATACCAGAGACGCCTCAAGTCGCAACCGCACCGGCGCATAACTCCGGCGATGGATTGGTGAGCAACCTAGCAATTTAAGAGATTGGCGATGTTCGGGTGTGCCATACCCTTTATGATTCGCAAAGCCGTAATCAGGAAACTGGGTATCATACTCGCGCATGAGCCGATCACGCGTCACTTTGGCAATAATTGAAGCCGCGGCAATTGACCATGATTTCTGATCACCTTTAATCAATGGCGTTTGTTTCACGTTGAGCGCCGGTAAACGAATTGCATCCAATAATAGATGGTCGGGTTTCGCCCTTAACTTCATAATTGCCCCTATCATCGCC
>JAGONZ010000059.1 GCA_017992755.1 Candidatus Buchananbacteria bacterium
GACTTTGATTAATGCTGATACCAAATTGCAATCGCCTCATGGGTATAATCCACTCGAGCGCTCCAATCATCCACAACTGACAAAAGTCATCAAAAAGACCAAGAGTGATCTAGGTTTGATGTGGGACGGTGATGGTGACCGTTGCGTGTTCTTTGATGAGCGCGGCAAGTTTGTTGAACCGTACTATATTAATTGTTTGGTTGCCGCTATCATGTTGCAAAACTATCCAAAAGCGACAATTGCGATTGATAGCCGGATGCCGGTTGGTCCGAGTACGATTATTACTAATCACAAAGGAACACCTCAAGTGATTTCCCCGGGTTGGTCGCTTATTATTCGAGCGATGACGAAATCCAAAGCGGTGTTTGGCTGTGAGCACTCAGCTCATTTCTTTATTGATATTGCAAAATTATTGAAGCAGCGCCGTCAGCAAGTAGTTGCCGATACAATTATTGTGCCGTTACTGGTGATCAGTTATCTCAAGGAGCATAAATTGACGTTGTCAGAAGCGGTAGCGTCATATCAACAACAGTTTGCGATCTCGGGCGAGCTCAATTTTGAAAATGTTGATGCAGTAAAAGTAGTCAAAGCGATTCGCCGCAAGTATGCTCGTAAGAAAATTATTACCACTGATGGTATTTCAGTATTTGGCGGTCAATGGTTTTTCAATTTGCGACCATCAAACACTGAGCCATTGGTTCGTCTCAATATTGAAGCGACGGACAAAGCTCATGTTGACTCCCTCCGTTTAGAACTTGAAAAAGCGATTAAGAAATTTCAGTCATGATTAGCGATATTAAAGAATTAAAAGGGAAGCGCGTAGTGGTGATGGGTCTCGGCTTGCTGGGTCGGGGTATTGGCGATGTTGCCTATCTAGCAAAACTAGGCACCAAAGTTTTGGTTACCGATATTAAAACCGAAGCTCAGTTGGCGCCGGCGTTAAAGCAATTGGCTAAGTACCGGACGATTGAATACGTCCTCGGCTCGCACCGAGTGCGTGACTTTCAAACCGCTGATGTGGTGATTAAGGCAGCTAGTGTACCTTTGGATTCGCCGTATATTGCGGCGGCGAAAAAAGCTAAAGTGCCGGTGTACATGACCACGGCGTTATTTGCCGCGTTGACTCCGGCCACAACTATTGGTATCACTGGCACGCGCGGTAAATCAACTACTACTCAGCTTATTTACGAAATCTTAAAAGCGGCTGGCAAACGCGTCCATCTCGGCGGCAACGTTCGCGGCGTCACCACCTTGCCGTTGCTCGACAAAGCGCGCTCTGGTGATTACGCCGTCCTCGAACTTGATTCGTGGCAACTCCAGGGCTTTGGTGATTTGAAAATTAGTCCGCAGTTGAGCGTGTTCACCACGTTCATGGATGATCACCTCAATTATTACAAAGGCAATCGCGAGCGCTATTTCTTAGATAAAGCAAATATTTATCGCTATCAGAAAAAAGGGGATACGTTAGTAACAACCTTGGGTGTACTCCCATTAATTCGCAAGCGCCACTTTGTTTCAGTTGGTAAAATCGTGACCGCTAAACCACAATTAGTACCCAAAGCTTGGAAGCTTAAAATTCCTGGGGAGCATAATCGCTTGAATGCCGCTTGTGCCGTGGCGATCGCGCAACAACTTGGTATTTCCAAGGCTGTAATCAAGAAAGTCGTCACGAATTTTTCGGGGTTGCCAGGCCGCTTGAATTATCTGCGAACCTGGAAAGGTGTGGCGATGTACAATGACAACAATGCTACTACACCTGACGCCACAATCGCGGCGCTCAATGCATTTCCCGCAAAACGAGTAGTCTTAATTTGCGGCGGGACAACTAAAAATCTTGATACAACTCGATTGGTGCGCGAGCTGAAGCGGCGGGCCAAAGCCGTTATCCTGTTGTCTGGTAGTGGCACTGATGAAATTAAAAATGAAGTGCTCAGAAAAATTCCAACTAGCTCCGAACACGAACGTCTCGAAGATTGTTTCAAAGGAGCGCTGAAACTCGCACGCAAAGGCGATGTGTTGGTCTTCAGTCCCGGCTTCACCTCGTACAGTAAATATTTTGCGAATGAGTATGAGCGCAATGATCTGTTTGTGAAGTTGGTGAAGAAGCTGAAATAGTGTATCTAGAAAAAAAGAACGCCGCGCATCGAGTGATGCGCGGCTTTTTTATTGTTGCTATTAAAGGTAGTGGTCGCCTTGGCCAGTTTCAGGCCCAACTACCACTCGCTTTTGATCGTCAATGTAATATCGACGAGCACCATTCACAACCTCGAAAAGCAAGTCGTTCCCCCAGGTCACCGGCAGAAAGACGCCCGGTTTAAGATGGCGATAATTGTTACTGGCGCGAAATCGGTTGCGCTCCAAAGGCGTTAGCACGGTCAAGCCATGACCGTGGCTATCGATCCGAGGCGCACCGAACGGCAGGAAGCGCTTGAAGAATTCGTCCAGGCTCCAGTTGAATCCGTAGTTGATATTCAACATACAGAGCACTTCTTCGGGCCGACACCAGCCCCAGTGTTCCCAATACTGAGTCAGGTATTTTTTGCAATTGGACCCATTTACATGGACCAAGTCAAACCTGTACATTGGGACTTTGCTCGGGGCTATTTTTGGGAAAGGCATTGCGGGTCTCCTTCTCGTCAGTATAGACGAGCTAAAGGTTTTGCCTACGACCATCGCAGGCATCAAGATAATACATTAAATCATAGAATTTGTCAACTATATAAAAACCGCGAAGAGTATTCGCAGTTTTTATTAATCGCCTTGGTAGTACTATTTCAATCGTTTCAGTGCTTCTTTTAGGTCCCCGCTAATCATGACCCAATCCTTATTCTCATCAAACCCTTGGGCTTTATACCATTTGAGCGGGTGTTCGGTATTTTTAAAAGTGTACGTGTCCCAAACTTGCGCCTGATACTTTTCCATTGCTTGGGTGAACATGTGCTTCGAAAGCATCGTTCCAATTTTTTTCTTTTGATGGTCAGGATGCACAAATAATTCTCCATCAACCAAATGCATGCCATCCCACCACGGTTTAACCGCCGCAAAAAAGCCGCCAAGGATTTCACCGTCTTCCTCAGCTAGAAACGCCAAGTCTGGTTGCCGTTCAAACCAGTAGCGCAATAACTGTAAGGCAGTTTCAGGTGTCCATTTTTCACCCACATCAAACGCTTCGTAGGTCTTGGAATAGACCTCAGCGAGTACTTGCAAATCCGCAGGTTGGATGTTTCTGATTGTTATCATCTGTGAATTAACTCAACCCAATAATCTTTTTCACTTCACTCATCGTTTTCTCAGCCATCACTAGTGCTTTTTCAGCGCCCTTGGCCAGGACTTCTTCAACAAATTCTGGCCGTGTTTCTAACTCGGCGCGGCGTTCACGGTACGCAGCAAAATGCGAAGCGATGCCGTGCGCCAAAGTGACTTTTGTTTTCGCCATGTTTTCGTCATCAAACGGCGCTTCCATTGTTTGCGAGAGGGCGTTATACATCTCGCGGAGACTGGCAATACCTTCAGGGGTAGTCACGGCTTTTTTGAGTTTGGCGGTAATCGCTTCCTCGTCTTCATTGATCCCAATCCAATGTTTGTCGCCGGCGGATTTAGACATCTTGTGTTCTGGGTCGACGAGGCTCATGACGCGCGGAGTTTTGGTGACGAGCGGTTCTGGTTCCGGGAAATATTCCACGCCATATTTGTTGTTAAACCAGCGGGCGATTGAGCGGGTGATTTCGACATGCTGAATTTGATCTTTACCTACTGGCACGTGCGTGCCGTGATATAGGAGAATGTCAGCTGCTTGCAGCACTGGGTACATCAAGAGTCCGGCATTAATATTTTGAGTTTGCTTACTGCTCTTGTCTTTGAACTGGGTCATCCGTTCGAGTTCAGCTACGGGCGTCAGGGAGGTCAAGATCCAGGAAAGTTCGGTGCACACTGGAACTGCCGATTGAACGAAGATCGTTGATTTTTCTGGGTCGAGCCCGGCCGCGAGATAGGAGATTGCCAAGTCGCGGATTTGCTGCTGCTTTAATTTCGGATCGTAGTCTTCGCTGAGTGAATGATAGTCCGCAATAAAAAAGAAGCTCTGAAATTTGCCCGAGTTTTGAATCTCGACCCACTGCTTGAGGGCGCCGAGGTAATTGCCGATATGAAGTTCGCCTGATGGCTGCATGCCTGAAAAGACGATTGATGTAGATTTAGTCATAGGCTTAGTTTAGCAATAAAATGGCTCAAATAGCAATATTGCTTGGAGATGGGGTTTTATTTTATCTTTTTTTAATCACCAAAACGATACCATTGTAGGGGCGGTTCGCGAACCGCCCGAATTACGTAAATAATTAGATGCACACATTACCACAACGCAAACCAATTCGATTTCCAGGATA
>JAGONZ010000013.1 GCA_017992755.1 Candidatus Buchananbacteria bacterium
GTATTCTGGAGCAGGTTGAAGGCACGCCAAGTAGTTATGGTGTCGTGCCGGTGGAAAATGCCTGTGCCGGTTTTATCGGGGACGTGATCAAGTTCTGGCTTAAGGGGCAGCGCGAGACGAAAATCGTCGGGCAACATCTGTTGCCAGTCACTCATATGCTCATGGTGCATCCAAGCCATGATCCCTCAACTCCAATTAGTCGTGTCTTTTCGCACGAACAAGCGTTGAGTCAATGTGCAGATACGTTGTCGGAGTTGGGTATTCATGAACGAGAGAAGATCTCGAGCACCTCAGCTGCGGCGGCGTATGTCCGCGATCATCCCGGTGAACCCATTGCCGCGATTGCTGCACCTTTGGCTCGCGAGCTGTATGGCTTGAAACCGATCCACGAAAACATTGCCGACTCCATGGAGAACGCAACGCGCTTTCATATCATTGCCAATCAGATGCCATTGCCAGTACCGACCGGCAATGATCGAACCGCGATTTTGTTCGAGCTTCCCAATCACGCTGGTGCTCTGTGTCAGGTGATAACACCGATCGCCAAGCTTAAAGTCAACTTAGCCGTCATTCATTCGGTGCAGTTGGGACGGCCAGACGCGCACGCGTTTTATTTGGAATTCGATGCCCATCAAGACGATCCTCAGGGACGCGAGATTCTCAATGCGTTACAAACACTCACAACTCGACTAGAGGTGCTCGGGTCATTTTCCCGAGCGAACTGCGAAAGGATGTGCTCATGAATGTTATCGGCATTATCGGTAGCCAAGGTCGGTATGGCAAATGGCTCACTCGTTTTTTTGAACAACGGGGTGACCAGGTTATCGGGGCAGACATCGAGACCGCTCATAGTGGTCGGTACGTAGTTGAGAATGCAGATGTCGTGATCTTCGCCACGCCAATCAAGGAGACGCCGGCCCTGATCGAAGCATTAGTGTCGGTTAGTCGCCCCGACCAACTGTGGCTCGATATCGCTTCGCTGAAATCGGCAATCGTGTCTGCGATGTTGCAGTCTAATGCGGAAGTCGTGGGACTCCATCCAATGTGCGCACCGCCAGCAACGCTAACGCTTAATGGTGAGACGCTCGTTGTGTGTGAAGCTCGACTGGGTCACTGGCAACTGTGGTTCAACGAATTGCTTCAGAATCTCGAAGGTCGGGTGATTCGCACCAGTCCCGAAGAGCACGATCGAATTATGGCCGGAGTTCAGGTTTTGGCTCAGAGTTTGCCCCTGATAATGGTCAGGGCATTGGATGACCTCAACATCAGTATTGAGACCGCGAGTGACTATGCAACGCCGCTGATGCGCTCGCTACTCCTGGCTGCGGGTCGAATGTTGGCGCAAGATGCACAACTGTTTACCAATATTCTATTCGGGAATCCACACAGCCGAGGGTTGCTGATCGCGCTTCAAGAAGAAGCGGCTCAGCTTGCGAAGTTGTTGGCTACCAACAGTCGGTCCGGCTATGTCGACCAGTTCGAGGCAGCCAGAGCATATTACGGTGGTGACCGCGCTGACATCGCCTATCACCAGTTTGAAAATTTGTTCATTGACTAGTCGGTATTTATGGCGTCACCCCTGCGGGTGGCGCCTTTTCATTTATTGGGTTATGATTGATACCTATGATCATTCCTGTTTCTAATCCGGTCGAACAAACAATCATCTTCATCATCTTTTTTGTTATTGCTTTGCCAGTGTCAATTCGTCGTCGTTCAGAAATTGGCGAGCTAACGTCGCGCACTACTATGGAGCTCAAAGGCTTGGCAATCTTTGGCGTCATCTTCGCACATATCGGCTATCAGTTAGTATCAGATGACCGTTTCATGTTCCCACTATCGATTGCAGGCGGTATTCTCCTTAATACCTTTTTGTTTATTTCGGGCTATGGTTTGACGATGAGTGGTCTATCGAAGTCTTTGAACCCGCTTAGCTTTTATCGTCGGCGCTTATCGAAGTTAGTAATTCCGCTCTGGGTAACGCTCGGACTCTTTTTTATTTTAGATTATCTAGTCCTTGATCGTGCATATTCACTCGGAACAATTATTCAAGCTTTTCTTGGCTTATTTCCTCGAGCCGATATCCTGCTCGATGTTAATTCGCCATTGTGGTTTATTACGTTTATCTTGGCGTATTATGCGCTTTTCCCGTTGGTGTTCATGCGCAAGTATGTTTGGTTGTCGGCAATTGCCTTGTTTGCAATTTTCTATACGACGATTCAGCTTGAACCAAAGTATCTCACCGATGTTTTACGTTTATATCGAACGTATACGGTGGCGTTTCCATTTGGGATGATGATTGCTTGGCTGGTAACACAGTATCAGCCGAAACAGCTAGTTCAAACCTGGATCAAGCAAAAAAACATTTCGAAAAACATAGTACGCGTGCTTTACGTATTACTACTGATTGCGCTCACGGCTATTGCCGCGTATACAACATACGATTCTGGGGTGAATGACGCTCCGTGGTGGGAACAACTGACCAGTTTATTTACCATGTCAGTCATTATTTTATTATTCACGCTTAAGAACTTTGAATTTAAATTATTATCTCTATTTGGAATAGTTTCTTTTGAAATATATTTGCTACATTGGCCACTGATGTCTCGCTATCCAGGATTTGCAGCGACGTGGTGGGTAACTTTTCTTTGGCTGGTGGCGCTCCTTGGTCTTGGTTGGTTACTTAAACAAATCAGTACAGTTGGCGGACGCGCTCGGTTGCCAAAGGTTAACAATACTATCGACACTCAATAACGGTTTCAGTTTTGTATTGACCTAGTGGCGAGAATATGGTAAATTCTCAGCACACAACCGGAGGATATCCAATGAAGATAGTAATAACGGACGCGCAGTTGGAGGAATTGGTTTTTGGCATCGGGGCAATTGGGGTCCAACTATTGGGACCCGCGGAATGTGAACGCTTGAATGTTCTTTGTAGTCAAATAGCTTTGCAGCCCGTCGCTCGATATCAAGGAGATCAGGTCGAACAAAATTTCGAGGCGACAAAAATTCCAGTTGGCGCCAAGGGATTTGATCACCTGGTTTATTGGCTTCAGCACCAATTGGAGGGCAGGGTAGGTACGTATTTGCCTGACATGCTTGAATTTACGGATTGGCATCTGCAGCGCTACCTGCCAACTCCAGACGCTGACTACGGCATCTCGCCTCATCGGGATAATAAGAGCTTCATTGGCCTCGTGGTCGTGATCCTGGTGCAAGGTGAGCCGCTCTTTCATGTCTGCAGCGATAAGCAGGGCAGTGACTCGGTATTAATTAACGCTCAGCCTGGCGACGCGATTATCATGCGCGGTACTGGCTTCGATAATAAAGATGAGCGGCCGATCCATTATGTCGGCAAGGTCACTAAGCCCCGGCTGACGTTCAGCCTGCGTCAGCAAGCAATCAAATAAACGAATAGTGTTCCCGTAGCCATTGGCTACGGGTTTCTTATTGAAAACAGATACAATTAATGCTAGACTGCGAACATCGGTCGCCTTCACTTCCGCCAGTTGGCGGAGCTTCGGCGCATCTATGCGGGTGTAATACAATGGTTAGTATGCTAGCCTTCCAAGCTGGATATACGGGTTCGATTCCCGTCACCCGCTCAACTAGAGCCTACAAGCATCTCATATGAACCGGCACGAAAACCAGTCAGAGAATCCTGAAGATCAATCGTCAGCTGAACAAGAAGTAAACGAAACTCTTCCTGAAGTATTATTGTCTGGAGACTTAGATAATCGCGAGTGTCACCGCTTTATTGACAGGGAGCGGGGGATTGAAGCGTTATTTCTTAACAATAAGCACGAACAAGACGCGTTGGCGATCACCGAGCAGGCAATTGTAGTCAGTGACGGTATGTCGAGTTATGGCAAGTCAGGTGCGATGTCAGCGTTATTAGTTGAAAGGTTGGCGGCGCAGCTTGAGACTGAACGCCCAGCACAACTCCTGGCAGTTGAGCGGATGGAGCAAATTATTACGGAAATCCAAAATGATCCTCGGTTTCAAAACGCTGAGCCAATACACGTGCGCGATGTAAATTATCAGGATGATGCCTTAGCCACCTTGATCGCACTTAAGAAGAATGCTGAAGCCAAAACCATCGACTACGCCACTATTGGTGACAGTCCACTCTGTATTTTTGATTATGATCCCGAGGGTAAACTGGTAGAGTTTCAAATTATCAATGCCGACCTAGATATAACGAGCGCCAATTATACAAGCTCCGAGGTTAGCGACGAGCTTAATAATCCTCGAACTGCCGGTGTTGGCTTAGAAGCATTGGGCGATCTATATCACGATGGGCCTGATTTTATTAAAGCTGGTCAGATTGTTTATCAGCCTGGCCGAGTAGTGGTTGCCGCCACTGATTTTCTGACCAAGATCATGGCGATCAGTCCGGAAGCAAGTAAAGCGACCGCCGAACGAAATCCAGAAACTAGGGATTTGTATCTGCAAAAAGCCCAACGGCAACTCGAGGAGTTTTCAGTACTTTGGACAGAAAACCCTTTAACTAAAGAATTAATGGTCGACCCGAAGTTTTTTGAACACCTGAAGCGTGATGAGCTGCAAGAACTCTTAGAAAAATGGAAATTATTTAACCGACGAGCCGCTGATGATATGACATTGGTGTTAATTGATCTTGATGCGTATTTTAAAGAACAGTAAGACACCGCAGTTCGCTGACAGTGAATTAAGTGGTTTCTCTGGGTTGTCATTGGTTGATGACCAAGCGCTTGAGAACGTGCGCATCGTTAATCTTCAGCTAGCTGGCATCATTGCTTCAGATGTCGCCATTGAAAGTTCGCTGCTGAGCGGGCTAGAGATCTCGGCAGCCAAGCTTGATCGGCTAAAGCTGGTAGATGTTCGGCTCGAAAAATCAAACGGCGCCAATAGTAGTTTTAAAGCCGCGTATTTTAATCGCGTGGCAATCACTGGCTGCCGATTAACCGGAGCACAGTTGAGTGAAGGGAGCTTTCGAAATGTAGTTTTTAGTCATTGCAAATTAGACCTGGCGACGTTTCGCTTTGCCAAATTGATTGACGTGGAGTTCGAAGACTGTATCTTGATCGACGCTGATTTCCAAGGCGCCGAACTCGAACGCGTCAGCTTCGACCGGTGCGATTTACAGTCGGTACAATTTTCACAAGCCAAAATAAAAAACCTGGATTTGAGCAGCTCGCGAATTGAAGGGATTAAGATCGCGCCCGATCAACTAAAAGGAGTGACGATTGATTATTCACAAACCATCGACATTGTTAAATTGCTTGGAGTTACTATTATTTAAATACCTTATGCAAACTCATAGCTGGAATTCTCGACAAGCTAAAAGCGCGCAGACGCCTAACTTTGGTAAGAAATATATCGGCGAACCTAACCTTTTGAAGTTGCTGGGATCACTTGACCGCAAAAATATTTTAGAGCTCGGCAGTGGTAACGGCTATTGGTTAGAGTTGCTGGCAAGCAAGTCAAAAACAGTTCGTTTGACGGGCATTGAGAAGGAACCCAAGCAATTACAACTAGCGCAACAAGGGAAATTTGCCGAATGCATTACTTATATTCAAGGTGATATTACGCAGCTTAAAAAGTTGCCTTTGAAGTCGAAGTCATTCGATTTAGTGTTGCTAGAGCATGTGCTACTCGAAATTCCGACACGCAAAAAGCTCGAACAAGTATTTACTGGCGCGTATCAGTTGCTGAAAAATGGCGGCAGTATTATTGTCGCTGATCTCCACCCCTTCGCGCCATCAGTTGTCGCTAATATTACAACTAAGCGTGACTATCATTACTTCTCGAGTGGTGACGTATTTGAAATTTATTCGCGGCGGCTTGATGGTAAAAAGACGGTCTACCGCGATGTTCATTGGACGCTTGAAGACATCGTGCAATCAATGACTAAAGCAGGGTTCGCTATTACAGCGTTGCTTGAACCGCGACCAACCGTCGCTCAAGCCAAACGACATCCTGAGTTGGCGTACCGCTTAACCAAGCCGATGAGTCTGATGATTAAAGCGCAGAAGATCTGAGGTAAATTATTTTACTGGATTGACTAGGTCCAAATAGAAGTGTACACTTACGGTACACTTCTATTATATTAATTATGACTACTAAATTTATCGGGGTTAAAGAGTTTCGTCAAAATATGGCGAAGATCACGGCGCGGTCGCAAAAGAACAACGAACGTTTGATTGTTCTGAGTCGCAACACGCCTATTTTTGAGGTGCGACCGATCGCTAAAAAGGATTTTACGCTTGAAAGTCTGAAAGATCGGATTGATCAGGGATTAGCAGACAAGAAAGCTGGTCGGGTCTATACACAGGCTCAAGTTGAGAAGCTGTTTGGGCTATGACCTTTCGTCTTGAATACGCTCATAGGGCAATTGCTGATTTGCGTCAGCTCGATGAAATTGAAGCCAAAAGAATCGTTGCCAAAATCAAGTATTTCATGGCCCAGGAATCACCATTACAGTTTGCACAACCTTTAGCCGGAATATTTAAAGGCCAGTATCGATTCCGCATTGGCAATTACCGTGCTATTTTTAATAAGGATACAAAGGGAAAATTAACATTACTGACGGTTATTGCCATCAGTCACCGAAAAGAAATATATCGCTCATAATCTTATACAAAGATTATTAAGACTATAGTTCAATAGTGCAGATATCAGTTCGAGGATGCTCTTGTAAGAAAAGATCGCAGAAGTTCTCAGTTTCTGTATACGGCAGCAAGGCTGGCTGATAATTATCAATACCGAATGGGAAAAGGGTTAGCTGTATCGCGTCGTTAATAAAAGCTGTACCAACAGCTAGACCGAGGCGGGTTTCAGGGTCGACTTGATCAAAGATGAAGTTACCCAATGAATAAAAAATTGCTTTGTCCTTATATGTCTCGAGTGGCTGAATAACGTGGGGGTGGTGTCCCAAAATAACATCTGCGCCGTTATCAATTAATTTGTGGGCCAATTGCCGCTGCTCCGTCGACGGGCTGGTATTATACTCAACGCCCCAATGGATATTCACAACTAGATAGTTAGCTTTTGACTTGATGTCAGTTACGAGGGTTAGTAGTTGTTGTTCGGCCGCTGGCGATAAACTTAGAGCATTAACGCCGAGAAAAGCGATGGTTTGTCCGTCAACCTTTTTAAGCACGTAGCTCCGCGAGGTAATGCCTTGATCGCCAAAATAACTCACGTTGGCATTAGATAAATACTGACGCGTGTCTTCTAAACCCCGAGGGCCACAATCAGGAGTGTGATTATTGGCTAGGTTAACGATGTTGATACCATGTGCGCTTAATAGGTTGCCGGTGGTTGTTGCGAACTTAAATCTCGAACCCGGCGCATCACAGTCGGCAGTAATCGGCCCCTCTAAATTAGCACTGATAAAATCAACGCCCTTAAAGAAATTACCCTCCACGCCAATAATCTTGGCAAATGGGTTTTGGGTTTCTTTAATGCCCGCTTTAATTGCTCGATCAAACATCATGTCCCCAAAACTTAGCACCGAGATCGCTGGCGTGGGTTCTGGTTGACCCTTTAAGAAATGAGCGAAGAGATAACTGGTGACATCTTCCGAGGCTAAGTTTTTAGAGTACTCAGCAGAGTTGACGTGTTGGTATTCAACTCGTTGGCCACCGCGACGCTCAAGGTATCGCAATAGCACATAGATACTTGGAGGACTATCAATCTCTAAGTTATTAATCGCTTCAAACTCAAAACTTTTGATGGCGGCGATACTCCGCTCGTCGTGAAACTGGGCCGCCATGCGGTTTTGGTGATGAGAGAAGTCAACGCTCGCGATGACTAAGCTATCAGCGGGTAATGTTGAGTCAAGCTTATCAACGAGTTCATCAAGTCGTTGTTGCGGCGCGCCTCTTTTAACGATGATTGGTACGATTTGAGCTTCAGGAAATGTTGCCTTAGCAAAGCCAACTAAAGTTGAAATCGAATGTTCGCGCTCAAAAGGTTGCTCTTCAACTTTCGCGGTACCTACGTTAGTGAGTTGATTGATCACTCCGTGGTCGGGATCTAAAACTCCGTATGGCGTCTCATAGGCATACTGCGATACTAGGATGTCGCTTTTGCCGACGTTAAAGTGGTTAGGGCCAATTATCACTACCGTCTTCGGTCGTTGCTTTTTTAAAGCCAGGAAAAATTTAGCAATCTCTTTTTCAACAAAGAAGTGGTGCGACACAATGCCGCCATACACCTTTTCTTTAATGGGCGTAATCTGAGACGGATTTTCGAGGCCGGTATAAAACTCTCGCTGGCTATAGCCAGCGTAATGGAGATTATTGTTCGTGGCAGGAGTCGCCGGTGGTCGCCGGGTCTGTATGACTTCAAAAGCGATGCCCGTCAGGGTTAGTGAAACTAGGCCCAGGCCAATGGCGGGCGCAACCCATGTACGCATGTTACTTCAGGACAACGCCACCCCATTCAATTAGGGTGAAGCCAGTGCGCTTAACCGGCGGCTCGAGTACTTGCGGCGCAACTTTCTTTGGAGTCTTGAGACCTTCGGCGGTCATCATGATTCTAATGACGCTTTGAGGTTCGATTGGTGCCAGGTTTAGTGGCGCAATTTCGTCGAATTGAGTTTGTTTGAGGAAGGTCAGGTGATAGTATGGTTGTTCGCTGAGGCGATTAACCCAATACTCTTTAAAGTCAGTAATCTCGCGTCCCTGGAGGCCAAGGGTTGGCAACATCCGATCAAAGAACGCACTCAGCTCTTCTCGTTTAACGACCCAGCCTTTATCTTTATCAACTGGATAGTTCATGCCCATGCCCTCCCAGAAGAGGTAATCATATTTCTGGCCGGTACGTAAGTCAGTTATGATGCCTTCAGGTGTTGCTTCGACGTTCCAGCCATGGTGGTACGGCGGGTTGGTGTAGGTAAAGCCGCCGTTAGGACTAACTTTCACCTCAAGTCGAGTTGTAGCTTCTGGGTATAGATAAATGACTGGCTTGCACATCTCGGCCGCAATGATAAATCGCTGGTTCTTAAACTCAATCCATCTGCCTAATGGGTCTTTCCAATACATGAGGGGATTGTACGCAATGAACTGTTCGTAGGTGTATTTATTTTGAGGCGACTGTTTCCAGTCATCTGAGTAGTAGGCGACAGTATTTTTGTCAGCGTATAAAGCTTTCAGGGCAGCATCATTGGAATCCTTAAGCTTATACATGGTTTCACCGTTGGCGGTTTTGCCTACGGCCACCAGGCGCTGGGTTGGGTTCAGTACTTTTTCATCGACAACTGCCAGGTAGTAGCATAGCGCCCCACAACCGATGATGCGGTTGTATTGATAAGATTCCTGGTTAGTTTGACCGTTGGTAAATGTCAAAGCAACCGAGCCATTTTCCTTGTTGGCAAATGGGAGTTGCACTTCATATACTTGAGCCGTGTGATCTGGAAGTTCGACCATCAGACAGCCTTCCTGGGTCAGCCAAACGTCGCCGAGTACCGGGTCAGTGAATACTTTTTTGACCAGCTTGGCTTCAGAAAAGAAAATTGGTCGATAGTGTTTCTTAAGTTGGTAATTAGTGCCTTGGAGACTAATCATCTCGGGTAAATCAGAAATGCCAGCAATGCGCACATCTTCATTAAGACGGATCTCAGCGCCGTCTTTAATAATATAATAACTGAAGTTTCTGCCTCCCATGCCGCTCTGACCATCGAGGTAGAGTTGCTGGTTGGCATACTCTCCGGAGGTGATAGTGCCGGCTAGATATTTTTCACTTGAACTATCCTTGGGGTCACCAGGTTGTTGGATGAGCTTCGGGGCCCAAGCAACATTCAGAAGTTCAGTGGTTACGATCTCGGGAGTTGTGGTCGTGACGTCAGGGGTGGATGTTGATGTATTGGTTGGCGGGGTATATCGGTCGTATGGCGTGACCGTGACTTGTGAGGAGTTGGTTTTCATGACCAGAATGACACCGAGTAGTGCAGCTGCCAATAAGATGATGATGGCGACTAAAATTCCGTAGATAACTAAGTGATGGCGCTGTAACTTTTCGGACAAACTGATGTTCTCTGAGGCGAGTTGCTGGTCGTCTTGCGGCATAGTAAATATTAGTAAATGACTAGTAGAAGTGATACGATACGTTTGTCTTTACTATACTGGGAATTCACTATACTAACAAGTTTATGAACCTGATTCAGCAAAAATGGCTCTAGTCTAGTATTTCTTCGTGCTGAGCTCGAGCGTAATCAATATTCCAAATATAATCATTTTTTAACTTTTGGTGGGCGGTATCAAAAATTCCAGTATTATTTTTGTATACACGAATCTCAGGCTTCAGAGGGGCAGTTCTATACGCCGACTTGAAATCGAGATTAACTAACTGAAGTTGTTCAATAATATACTCAAGTAAGTTTTGCGCATCTTTGTTTTGGGTGTGCGCTTCCGCTGTCAGCTCAAGTGCAATTAGTAAGTGCTTCTGAGATTGCTTGTCTTCATAGCTGATCAGTCGGAATTGTGCGATGTAATTCGAATACTCTTTATTATTACTGATGATTTGTTTTATTTCCTCTGGTCCAACGGTGGCGCCATTGTAGTCAACGGACATGTCGCTCCTTCCATAATGAAATAAAACTGCGAAATCGAGTTGTGCTAGTTGTACTAGATCATCGCGCCCAAGTTCTCTCAGTTGTTTTTTTAATGTGTGAAATGATTGGACGTGTCCTAGATCGTGGATGTTGTATCTAATTCGAGGACTAAGATTATCTAAGCGACAAATAGTTGCTACTAGCTCACCAGCATCATTTGTTTCAAATAAATAATCATAGGGGTTATATTGAAAGATCATCGGGATAACCCCATGCCCTTGCCTGATTAATTTCTTTCGTAATTCCTCATCTTCACTCAGTGCGCGCCTCAGAGCAATGGTAAATGTATTTTCGTGGGCAATATTAATTTCAAGATCAGATGCCCCGTATGACCCAATAACACTGATATATTTCTCCAACAACGAGTCGCGCATCGCTTCGCTGATACCTTCACCACCATAGATGGCAGTAATCCTATATTGTGACCAGTTAATGTCCGGATTATCGATGACTTGTTTTAGAAAAGGGGGGTAGCCACTAATAAGATAGTCGAAATCAGGTCCAAGTTCTTTGAGTGTATCAATGACTTTGGTGATATCGGGACCAATTGATTTAATTCTCCCGATGCTGAGGAGGCTGACGGTAGTATTGAGTCCCGTTGCCCAGGCTCCCATTGAAAATGTATTAATGATGATCGGATTGCGCTTCCCAATAATCTCTTGAAACGCTACTTGCATAATGCGTTGCGTAACGTGGCGTTCTTTAGGTCCGCGTACCCAACTTGTTGGTGTGCCGCTACTGCCCGAAGATTCGTCAAACATAATGCCCTGCGTGGGGAGCTGACCATTCCAGATCTTGTCGGTGATTGAATATTTCTTAATATAACTCATTTTATCCATTTCCGGGATGTCTCCAAGTGAGACGGTGCGAATCGAGACTTGAGGTCCTGTAAATTGATGCTTGGCAATGAAATCTTTGTAGGCAGGTACGTGTTGTGCCGCGTGCCGATAGAGACGCACGGCTCTGATGTTTCCAAAAAACTCTCGCATTCTCCCTAAGTTAGGAGCGAGAAAAAATCGATGCACTGAAGGGTCAACATCAATAATCCAGATAGCTTTATCAAGTAGTGCCATTAGGACAGAATACACTTTTTCAATCATAAGTTTTATTTACTCGATTATAAGGTTAAGGTGGTACGGGATTCGCAGGCTCTGTACCGGCTTAGTCGATGTTCCAACACGGAATATGAATACTAAGTAATGAGCTGCTCGAGATTCGTTGGTGATTCCCGCAAGCTTAAGGAAATCACTATGAGCTTCTTGGTTGGTCATAATCGTACCGAACGGATGAAGGTATTGTCGAGCTTCCGAAACCCGTTCCCAAATGTTCATTATATTGAGACCAACATTAAATGAATCCATTTCTGTTTTGAACGGAGCCAGAGCGTAACATACTCGGCTTTGATCTTTCATTGTACGCAGATAGTAATACTTAAGCAGTTGCTTGATGATGGGTAGGCGCAAAATGTATGGATGATTGACGACGTAATGCAGCGCCGTGCCGTTGATCTGCATGCAATCGTATGACAATCCATCACGCTTTATTTCTTTTTCTTTTTGAGAATAACGAAGCCAATGATTAAGCTCCTGGCGTACGGGCTCATCAAACATATCATCAAACACTGCTTTCTGGTTGAGCCAAATTGCTTGTTGAGACTTTTGTTCTGTGAGCCATGAAATTTCCATGCCGTTATCAAGCGGTGACGATAAAGCATGTATGAGATCGGCGTGAGGAGGCGCCGTATATTTTTGACGGGATGTTTGACGGAATAGAAGGGCTTCGTGGATGGTGGCATCTTTTTGGCCAGTGTTCCATGTTAGTGAACCTTTCGCGAATTGGATTAAACCTTGTCCTGGTAAATCTTTTTCTGAAGGGAGGGTGAGTGAATATGAAAAATTATGTCCCAGTGCGTGAGCGCTGAACTCCATGTGCTTTACAAAAACTCCCATTGAAACAAAACTGAAGATATACGAAACTTCCGTTGCCTGTAATCCGCGCTCTCTTTGGAAGTACAGTTCAAAATCCCGATCGCCAATCATTTTTAATTTAATTGGCTGTCCGTTGTGTGGTGATGGATAGCGATTGACAAGCTCGAGAAATGATTCTAATTGTTGGTTAGCTGTAGCCATATCGGTCTAATTTCTATTGGATTATAGCATGTAATGCGAGGCGAAGGCTGAGCTATTTCTGTAATGGCCAATAATTTGATACCCTACACATTATGAATGACAACCTCACATTACATCATTGCATCCCCTGCGAAGGCGGCACTAAACCATTTACACTTGAAGAACTCAAACAATATTTGCCTGTCGTTCCCGAATGGAAAGTTTCTGATTCAGAACCCCTCAGTATTTCTCGAACAATCATCTGCAAAGACTTCAAAGACGCCGTTACGTTGATTACGAAGATTGCGGAAATCGCTGAAGCCGAAGGTCATCACCCCGATCTTTATTTACACGATTTCAAAAAGCTGACGATCACCCTTTCGACGCACGCGATCAAAGGTCTGTCGATCAACGACTTCATTGTTGCCGCGAAGATTGATCAGGTTATCTAAACCTTTACTTTTGAATCCGGCTTGGTATGCTACTAGTAGCTCATTAATAACATGGGCTGAAGGAGGAACCATGTCCTTTTTTGATACCAGTGGCCAACAGGGAGATAGGCTAGAAGCAATTCCGCCCGAATTCGAACGGCGAATCGACGAGGATTCATTATTGTCACTAACTGCTCAGCAGAGGAAATGGCGCCACCGCTGTAGTCAGGCTCAACAACGGGCGCGTCTCAGGAGATTGAAGCGCGATCCGCATGGCGGCATCAGGAGTTGGGCTGAAGCGCACAAAATCCCACTCGAATAATAGAAAATTTAGATAAATTTCACCCCGGATACTGCATCCGGGGTGTTTCTTATTTTGCATAGCACCACCCTTGACAAAATATGTCAAGTGTGCTAGAATAGTCAGTTATCCTGAAATACCGGCATTAATCGAGCCCGGTCGGAATGGATAGCTAAAACTATGCAAAATTTACACAAAAGTTCAGTAATTCTAGCAATTTTAGCCATTTTACCGTCACTGGTGTTCCCACAGCACGTATATGCGTATACGCAGACTGTGGAAGCCGCTACTGAGGAGTCAATTTTCGTTAATGGTGAAAAATTGGCCATGGTCTATGACTTACCAGAAGCCGAGGAGCGTAAGCCCACCCGGACGATGGAAGTTTCAATGACCGCCTATTCTTCAACCCCTGACCAGACTGATGATTCGCCGTTTATTACGGCCAACGGTACCCGCGTTAAAGACGGTATCGTCGCCGCCAACTTCGTACCGTTCGGTACCAAGATCAAAATCCCAGAATTATATGGTGATAAGGTCTTTACGGTTACTGATCGTATGAACAGTCGGTACCAGTCACGTGTCGACATCTGGATGAACACTCGCCAAGAAGCGATTCAATTCGGTGTTAAACGTAGTGTTACAATCGAAATTTATTCTGAATAATGTATTCACAAAACACCCACCTTTAACGGTGGGTGTTTTGTTATCGTTTATAAATCAGATCAAATTGTTTTAGTTCGTTTTCAAATGTTTCGTACTGTTCCGCAATCAGTTTCTCGAGTGTTGGATACGCTTGCCATTGATTGTAAATCCATTCGACGTCTTGAGCTGATATAGTTTCTAATAAATACTTTCGAGTATTGAAGCAAACAATAATGTGTTCCCAATAGCTATCAGGATAACTGCCAGATTTGTTGTGTTCGCCGTCGTCAGAATATTTTGTTTTCAAGTGCTCAATAACTTGATTAAGATTAGGATGATCTTGTGCGTACCAATGAAATTGTTCATGAACAAGCGTTTTCAAGACGACTAGCTCATGGGGGTCGCGCGTGTTGAGCGTCAGAACTGGATGTGAATGAGGTCGAGTGCCGCTTTCAATAGTAATCTCTGAAGTAAAGGTTGGAATGGTGTATTTGTCGCAAAGCGTTTTAATAACTTCAGCGACCGCAAGTTCGTCAGGCAGGTTGGATTTAGTTGAAATATTTATAGTGGGCATGCTATTGATTGAATCCAGCTCGTTGCAAAACATCATTCACAAATTCAGTTTTACCACTGATGTATGTGTCGCGTCCCGTTGGATCCGCAGCGATTAGTTCTTGTTTAAGTTTTGCATACGCATCACGTGCTTCTGAATGTGAGCGCAGATAATCCCGAAAGGCTAATTGTCGTGGCCAAAATTTAGCTTTATCGGCGTAGGCGATTGAAAGATGAAATTGTGTTGGTTCGCCCTTGCGAAAGAAATGACGTTCGGGGAATTCGGTCCGATTGTGTAATTCTCGATCAAATGCATACCCAAGCTCAACTAATGGTTCAATAAAGTTTTCAGCCTCGGTATGTGACTTGATTAACACGCCAATATCAATAATTGGTTTTGAGGGGAAGCTGGGAATTGAGGTGCTGCCGATGTGTTCGATGCTGACCAATGAATCGGCAAAGATGGGCTTTAAGATTTCAGCTTCAGAAATAAACAGCGATGCCCATTCAGGGTTATAGGGGACGACGTTTTGATGGGAAGAATCCATAGATTATAGTATCAATCTTCCTTAAAAGGATTGCGTTCTTGAAAATACTCTATCAGATGGATCGCGGTGTCCTTTTCATCTTCATTAATTGCGTCAGCCCAGGCCTGAGCTTCTTCGAGCTTGTCATTAACTAATAATTCCAAGATTTTAGTAATTTGATTTGGGTGATCGACTGATTGTAATTGCAATGCCTTAGCGGCGTATTCTTGAGCGAGGCTCTGATCGCGATGTTTGATCGCACAACTAATCGCGTGATGATACCAAAGCCATAGTATTTCTTGGCGCCAATCCTGTTCGTCTTCAGTTAGGGTTTGAGTGTCAACGCTTTCCAAAATGGTCTTCACTTTATTTACAAGTAGATCAGGGTTGTCGTACTCCCAAGCATTAGCCTTCATCAGTTCCTGATCGGCTTTTGTATATAAGGTGCTTAACTCAAGTGGCGTGCGAGCGCCCAATAACTTATAGGTTTCTCGGATTGGACTTGATTCAATATCAAAATCCTTATCTTCTGCTTTTGGAGCGTATTCCATATTAAGGTCTAGGCCGGAATCGAACCGGCGGTAAAGGTTTTGCAGACCTCTGCCTTACCACTTGGCTACTAGACCATGCAATGTTGATGCGGACAGGTCGCGACCTGTCCCTACACCAGATTGGACATTAGGCGGGCGGTTCGCGAACCGCCCCTACGACGTAACCGCCAATTGAAAGACGTAACGGCGGAATGCCCTTATTTGGCTCATTTCACTATAGCAGCGAAAGCTTGGCTTTTCAAGGGCGCCTGAACCCGCTGCTCTTGATTTTTATTGAAGAATATTGTACAATCAGACAGTTATATCACTCATTATTCGCTGTCATGAACGTCACTGAACTCGCGCGACAACTCAAAGTTACCACGACCGAGCTTTTTGATAAGCTTCCTGGGATGGGTTTTGATATTGGTCGCCGGGCGATTAAGGTTGATAATCAGATTGCGTTGAAAATTATCGACGCCTGGAAGCGGGCGGCTCGCGAAGAGCGTGAAAAATCACGGATGGCCGCGATTCGTGGCACTGGTGCTGGCGATGAGACCGAAGCTGGTCCAGTCGCGATGCTTGAAGTTCGTTTGCCAGCCGTGACCACCGTTCGCGAACTGTCACAGCTCACTGGCGTGCCCGTCAATAAACTGCTCGGCACCCTTTTGAAAAACGGCGTGCTCACGTCGATGAACGAACGGATCGATTTTGATACGGTTTCGATTATTGCTGAAGAGTTAGGATTTAAGGTGGTGCCTGACGAACAGCAAGTCGTTACCACTGACGTCGCTACGGCCGCTCAGGATAACCTGAAGCAGATTTTGGCTGACTCAACTTCAGAAATCCAGCGCCCACCAGTGATTGTCGTTATGGGTCACGTTGATCATGGTAAAACCAAGATTTTGGATACCATTCGCAG
>JAGONZ010000060.1 GCA_017992755.1 Candidatus Buchananbacteria bacterium
CACCTGTCGCCAATACGGTGTTAATCGCATTGCGACTGATGGTTCGTTGACCGGTTGGGCGTGGAACGGCGCTGGCTCTCCATTTATTGAAGGTGCAGGTTGGGTAAAATTGCATGGAGGTGGCGCCCAAATTGTCTATCCATGGCTCGAAACTGGCCTCGGTTCAATTTACGTGCCGCGCGATCGCGATGTTCGACAGCGTATTGATACGCCGGCCAAAAATGCAACTTACTGTATTTTTGCCCGGGACGTTGCTAGTTTTGATTCTGCAAATTGTCCGTTGCCAGTCCGTGATGTTGAAATTGGCTTTCCAACAACCCAGAGTGGTGTGTACCGTAATGCTCTTGGTCGAATTGATGTCACGGGGCTGATTCAAACAATTGGCGCTACTAACCGCAACAAATACGGTCAGCGTGTTGTCGCTTTAACAGGTACGCTCCCGAGCTCGGTGACCTTGGCCGATCAGGTGTATCACGCACCAGGAAACTTAACCGTTAGCGCTGTGACATTTGAAAACGGTACTAGTGGCAAGTCAGGCGCTGGAACAATTATTGTTGATGGCGATCTCATTATTAATGGTAATACAACGTATGCGGCAGCAACGCTTGGTAATAGCCGAGAGTTAGCATCAGTGGCCTGGATTGTTAAAGGCGATATTATTATTGATGGGAGTGTGACTAACACGGTCGGCGCGTTCGTTGCTTTTGGTGCCGGTACAGCGTGTGAAGCAACAGGGGACGCACAATTTCCAACATATACACCAAATCATTGTGGCGTGTTTTTCTCAGTGCCTGCCGGCAGCACGAGTAATCAACAATTACGGGTTACTGGTTTAGTTATTGCACACGCCTTTGATTTCAGACGCACGTATGCTGATCCCTTGATTGGTGCTGAAGCTATTATTTATGATGGTCGCTTGATTGCTAATCCACCGCCAGGATTGAAAGGGTTTACGGAGGGGTTGCCGGTTATTAGAGACTTTTAAAATAGACGGCCCTTTCTTTGTTTGTTTGTCATCCCCGCGGCGGCGGGGATCCCGTATTCAATATCACCAAAGCTTCTATTACGCTTTCACCCCACCCATAACACCTTCCCCTGCATCAGGGGAGGAATTCCAATGGGAGATTGCCGCGGCTACGAAGCCTCGCAATGACGAAATGTAGAAAAAGTTGTTGGTTGGTAATTTTAATTTATGGTATACTATAGAACATAACTGCAATACGAACGTATGGGTTTGTTTTCAAAAACTGTTAGCTATCTTGGTGTTGATATTGGTACGTCATCAATTAAAATTGTTGAACTTACCCAAGACCATGGTCGGCCGCGCTTAGTGACGTATGGCTTTACCGAGCGTCGTTTTGAGGCGGTGGGTCAACAGCCAAGCGAAGCCGAAATTGCCACGGCAATTCAAGAGATTTGCGGCAAGTCACGGACGACCACCACTCGAGCAATTACTTCATTGCCGAATTTTTCAGTTTTCAGTTCAATTATTACCTTGCCTGATCTCAATAAAAAAGAATTAGCTTCAGCGATCAGCTGGGAGGCCAAAAAATTAATTCCAACGCCCCTCGAAGATATTATTCTTGATTGGAAAATTATCGGCGATGCCCCGCTTGCGACCACTGCTAACTCAACGCAGGCGACCGCTCCGAAGCGCATCTTTTCTAAACCGAAAAAGAACCTGCGCATTTTGCTTACCGGCGCCAGTAAAGCACTGGTCAATCGGTATATCACTATTTTCAATCAAGCAGAGCTAACGCTCTTGAGTTTGGAAACTGAAAACTTTGCGCTTATTCGCTCGCTGGTCGGCGCTGATGAATCAACTCAATTACTAGTTGATCTTGGCGCTTCAACGTCGAGCATTACCGTCGTCGACCATGGCGTGCCCGTCATGAGTCGCAGTTTAGAAGTTGGTGGCTTAATGATTACGCGGGCAGTATCGTCGAGTTTAAATGTATCACTGGATCGCGCTGAGCAGTTTAAGCAAGATTTATCGCTTGATATCGAAACCGCTGAAAACTCACTGCCGCAAACGGTTGAAAAATCATTTGCCACAATTCTCAATGAAGTTCGGTATACGATCGAGCAATATCATGATCAAAACCAATCAAAAATTGGCAAGATTATTTTAACAGGCGGGGGATCATTACTTGGTCACTTGGGCGGCTATATTGAAACCAAGCTCAATATTAATACATACGTCGGTGATCCGTGGGCTCGGATTGTGTATCCTACAGACCTGAAGCCAGTGCTTGATCGAATTGGTCCGCGCTTTGCGGTGGCTGTCGGGTTGGCATTAAGAAATTTAGGCTAAGACATGTCCGGAATCAATTTGTTGCCGGAAGATCTACGCCGGCGCGAACAAAAAGAAGTTGAAAAACAGCACCGCTCAGCGGCGTCAGTTTCGTATTCGACGGGGCAGCCGTTGAAGCCGACACCACCTGAAGGTGATCGCTTATCCTGGTGGCAACGGGTCACGAACCGCCAGCCCAAAAAAGTTTCAGCGCCAAAAATTCCAAGTGCGTCGCCGGTCAACTCAGCGGCGCCGTCACTGCCACCGCGGCCAAAACCTGAGCCAGCACCAGCACCAGTTAAGTTAGCAGCGCCGCAGCCTGAAAAAATGGCGGCTAATATTGTGCGTCCAAGCCTGACGCCAGCGACGGGCAAAGTCGCAGTGGTTAAACCACCAAAAAATAGCTGGCGCCAGATTTTCCGTTCATGGGCGGTGACAGGTATTGAACCAAAACCTGAGCCGGTCAATAAACCTAAGGCTCATCATTCCCGGTCAGCCAAAGAACATGAGCCGGCACATAAATCAGAAAACGCCGCTCCAGCTGGTGTTCATATTAATTTTTTACCTCAAGAATTACTGCGTCACCGCCGACTCGACAGTCACCAGCAATTTACATTGATTATTGGAGCGTTGATTATCGGCATCTTGGTGACAAGTATTGCCACGTTTGGAGCAGTGCAGTTTGAGCGCCAAGCCCTTAATCAACTGGAACGTGAACAGGACGCTGTCGCTATTCTCACTAAAAATATCGTTACTCTTGAAGGGCAGCAGGCCGGGGATGTGCGACTTGAAGGGAAGCTGATTGCTATCGAGTCGCTTTTGCGAGGACACGTACGCTGGAGTCGATTTTTTGCTCAACTTGAAAAATATACGCTTGATGGCGTCTACTATGGAGAGCTTCACGCAGATATTTCCGGCGAACTAGTGGTGCCAGCAGTGGCTACTGACTATGAAACAGCTGCCCGTCAGTTAGTCGCTTTGCAATGCGCCCCTGATTTTGTCAAAACTGCTGAGGTCTCATCGCTTCGCTTGGCCACTGATGGCAAAAAGGGCGTGATTGGCGTTGCCTTTGATCTTAAATTAGTTTTGGCTGATAAGTTGCTTACTCAATAGTATGCCTAAGAATCAATTACCAAATTACCGTAGCCTGATCGAAGATCACATCATGGTGGTCGCGTTTGCCGTGGCGGTTATTGTAATGATTATTGGCTATATGGTGGTAATTGAGCAGCACTTGGTGCGCTGGCGGCAAATTACCAAGTATGAATTACCGCAATTGCAACAGACCCGATACCAGCTCGACTTAAAGCAACGTTTCTTGGTGGCGCAAGGACAAAATATTACCTTTACTGGCGAAGAGCGGCGCTTACTCAATATGGCGGTGCCTAATGACTTTGACATGGCGTCACTGACCGTACAGATGAGTGCCCTGGCGTCACAACAAGGACTTACCGTTACCCAACTCGAAATTATTCCTCAAAAAGAAGATGAGACGGCGAATGCACTTAAAAAAGTTCGGGTTAAGCTGAGCGCGAGCGGGGAGAATTACGAACAGTTCAAGGCGTTTGTGTTGGCCATCGAATCAAGTGTCTTGATTGTTGATGTTCAGTCGCTGACGTATGCCGGCCAACAGGGCAGTTACGACGTTGAATTTTTGAGCTACGTCTATCCTCAAACTCCATAATATGTCATTGGCTCAAAAAAAACTTCAGACGCGCACCTCGGTGCTCATTATCGGTGGGCTCTTGTTAGTCATTGCTGCCGTCTACGCGTTTACGTGGTATCGAATCCAGCAAACGGAAACGCCGTTGATAACGGTGACGACTCCGGGTAAGCCAGTTGTTGATCGCGCTGAGCGCCGCCAATCATTTTTTGAGACGGTGGGTGCACTGCGACAATATGGCACTTGGCCGATTCTTGATGTCCGCTTGAGCCCCGATCGCGGCAATCCGTTTATCAAAAAACCATCTTCATGAAGCGCCAAGCGACTACGATCTTAAATACGCT
>JAGONZ010000061.1 GCA_017992755.1 Candidatus Buchananbacteria bacterium
GATATCGGCATCAGACAGGCCGCCCGATGCTTGAATGCGAATCTGTTGTTCTTTGCCGGTGGCTTTATCTTTCGCTGAAACGTTCACAATGCCGTTGGCATCGATATCAAATGTTACTTCGATTTGTGGCATTCCGCGCTGTGCAGGTGGCAAGCCAACGAGATCGAACTGGCCGAGGATTTTGTTATCCGCTGCCATTTCGCGTTCGCCTTGGAACACGCGGATGGTCACCGCTGTTTGGTTGTCATCGGCGGTGGAGAAGGTTTGTGATTTTTTGGTTGGAATCGTTGTGTTGCGATCGATAAGACGCGTGAACACACCGCCCAACGTTTCGATACCGAGCGAAAGCGGAGTTACGTCGAGCAACAATACGTCTTTCACATCGCCTTTCAGCACTGCGCCTTGAATAGCTGCGCCCATCGCCACTACTTCATCAGGATTCACACCTTTATGCGGCTCTTTGCCGAAGAAGTTTTTCACCGCTTCTGCCACTTTTGGCATACGCGTCATACCACCAACCAAAATTACTTCGTCGATAGCGCTCGCCTGAATACCCGCATCTTTCAATGCGTTTTTGCATGGCTCCATGGTTTTAGCGATTAAGTCTTCCACCAGCGACTCAAGTTTTGCGCGGGTGAGTTTGATGTTCAAGTGTTTTGGACCATTTTGGTCGGCGGTAATGAAGGGTAGGTTTACATCGGTTTGCATCGAGTTTGAAAGCTCGATTTTTGCTTTTTCCGCTGCTTCTTTCAGACGTTGCAGAGCGAGTTTATCGCCGCGCAAATCGATGCCTTGTTCGCGTTTGAATTCATCGGCGAGGAAATCGATTACACGCATATCGAAATCTTCACCGCCCAAGAATGTATCGCCATTGGTGGATTTTACTTCGAACACGCCATCTTCAATTTCTAAAATCGATACGTCGAACGTGCCGCCGCCTAAGTCATAGACTGCAACGGTTTTACCTTTTTTAGTGTCTTTATCGATACCGTAAGCGAGTGCCGCTGCTGTTGGTTCGTTGATGATACGCAGCACTTCGAGGCCAGCAATACGTCCAGCATCTTTGGTTGCTTGACGTTGGGCATCATTGAAGTAAGCGGGCACGGTGACCACCGCTTGTGTCACTTTTTCACCGAGATACGCTTCGGCAACTTCTTTCATTTTTGTGAGAATATACGAAGAAACTTCGCTTGAGCTGAGCTTCTGCCCGCGCACTTCTACGCCGGCATCGCCATTATCGAGTTTCACAATTTTATATGGCACGAGGCCCATGTCTTTTTTCACCATCGGATCAGTGAAGTTGCGACCGATGAGGCGTTTGATGGCAAATAATGTGTTTTCCGGATTGGTCACTGCTTGGCGTTTCGCGCCATCGCCAACCAAACGTTCGCCGCTTTCGGTGAGCGCAACGATTGAAGGCACAACGTTGCGGCCTTCTTGCGAGTGAATAACTTTTACCGTGCTGCCTTCCATGATGGCGACGCAGCTATTGGTAGTTCCTAAATCGATACCGATTACTTTACTCATAAAAACTCCTTTAAAGTGTCAAGCCCGCTTACCTCTCAGACCCTTCTGAAAGTAGGTAGCTAATTACGTTGGGATGAGTGTGATATAAGCATTAAAAAAGTTATTTCAAGTGCGCTATCAGGTGTAAGAAAAAATAATTCCACAAGAAAAGTTAATTTTTTAACCAATACTTAATTATTAAGCCCCATTAATAGACTTATAATTTTATTTCGGGGGAAATAACACATGACGAATGCAACTAGAATGGTTGAAGCGGCGCGCGAACTCTTGAGAAATTCTGGTTATTTTGTTGAAAATCTATGGCACGTTGAAGATGTACATTTTATTTGCGAGCAGAATGACTTGCCCAAAATCACCGATTCCGAGGCAATGGATGTATTTAAGGTCGCCCATGATCAGTTTGATGGCGAAAATGGCCTTTCTTGGCCACAGTTAGAAAAGGCGCTTAATACATATCTGCTGAGAAAGGCCTTGCTGGAAGGGCTGTGTAAATCACAGACGGCTTGAATTATATGAATTAAAGTGGTATGCTCAATAAAGAAGAGTTGTGTTCATTTATCATATTAAATGGTGAGTATGGTGGATATGGATAATATAAGTCACAATAGAGATCATCAAATAGCTTTAGTTGAACATACAATTAAGGATGTTTATAGGCCGTTTTTGGCACAACAAAGTGAAATTTTAGAACGTAAAGAATCTGACTGGATAGAACAATTTAAGCAATCCAGATTGCAAGCGATGGAGGCGTTGAGGAAAGCGCTTCCGAGCGTTTTGCAGGAATGTCCTGACTTATTAAAGACAGAAGATTGGTGCCCGCGCATTAGCAGCCAATATAAGCCACGAGATTTTCGTTCTACTTTGGTTGTCCGTGACCCGATAAGTCATGTGTATCTTGTTTCTTTGATACTTGACCCAGGGCAGGGTTCTTCTCCGCACGAGCATAACAGTCCCTTCTTCGTGCATCTGTATAAAGGTAGTTCCATAGAATATACTTTTGATAATAATTATAATGAAACTGGCTGTTTTGAGCACAAAAATGGCACTACAACCCCAATTCATGGCTATGGATTTCCTGAGGCTGATTTGCATACTGTTTATAATCCACACACGCTACCTCATGATGGTTCGCCTTCGACAGAAAATATGACAGTACAGTTGCACTTGTATGATGGATTTGACCACAGAGCATTAGAGGAAGGTAGCATTGTTTCGCTTATGCCAGCAGAAAAAGATTTTCCTTCTTCCGTGGCAAGGTCGCTGCCTATTGAGGGGCATATAGACCCCGTTACACGGGATTTGGTGCGGAAACCCTGTGGCTTTAAATGGGCATATTGGCGCTGTAACTCATTGTGAGTATGCGACGGAAAAAGCTGAGCCAAAAGCGCAGACGTCAGAATTGCGTTAAAGCTGCTTAGAACGCAATTATTTCGCGTCGTCTTTTTTCTCTTCAGTTTTCACGTGTTTCGCAGCACCGAAGCTACCAAACTTGTTGGTGAATTTTTCCATTTGGCCAGTTTTACGCAGGTTTGCGCCACCAACCCAAGCTGGGTGGGTTTTTGGATCAACATCAAGCAACAATGTGTCGCCTTCTTTGCCCCAAGTAGAGCGGCTCTCATATTTGAAGCCATCCGACATTTGGATGAAGATTTTATGGTAGTCTGGGTGGATGTTCGCTTTCATAATATGCTCGCTAGTTTATCGTTTAGGGGCTAGGTCATTAGCGCAATCACCAGAGGATTTCAAGAAGAATAGTGCATATCGCAGGATTTTATCGGAAAATGCTTGAAAAACCGACTGCTAATCACTAGTCACTAATCACTATGATACTCTTTGGGGGGCATAGCTCAGTGGTTAGAGCAGGGCGCTCATAACGCCTTGGCCGGGGGTTCAAGTCCCTCTGCCCCCACCAGCTTCGCCTTCGGCTACGGGTGGCGCAGCCATGCGGAGACGATCTTATGCGAAGCTTAGTATGCCTGCTAAACGACTTTGATAAAGGAGCATTATGCCACAATCACGTATGAAAACGGCGGCGATGCCAACCATCGTGACGCCTGCGCAAATCGAAGGCTTTCATCGGGATGGATTTCTAATATTACGCGGGGCTCTTAAAGAATCCACGGCTTTTCATGCCCTTACGCCACAGCGATTTTATGGAACCCTATTTCCGCCGCGCGGCATTCCCCATGGGTGACCTGACGACGCTTGATAAAACCACCTATCTGGAAGAGTGGACCAAAGACCACGGGCAGAATCACCCGAAGTAAGGCTTGGTTATTTCTGTTAGGAGTGTTATCTCCATCGCTGGGAATGTTTATACAATAACGTTTTAATGAAGAGCATGTATGGGACTGGGTATCAACGTAGTGGGAGCTATCCTTCGGGAGCACAAATATCGTCCGATCGATGGCGACGTTTTGCTGATGGGGCGGCAGGCAGTGTATTTTTCCCCTGCGGAGATTCTTGAACTGCTGCATCAAAATGGTATTGAGCCGCGTCTGAAGCCAGAACAAATTACTCTCGATAAAACGACGCTCAACCGCAATGCCTCAGGCGACAAGGAGCTGATAACCGACACATCGCTGTTTAAGCTGCTTGGCGCGAAATCAGTGTGTGCGCTCGATCATTCGGATTACGAGGGAGCGGAAGTGATCCATGATCTTACCAAACCGTTGCCGGAACACTTAAAAGGAATTGCCGATTTTATCGTTGACGGAAGCACGCTCGACAATACGTTCAACCCGGCGCTGACCATACAGAATTATGCTGAAC
>JAGONZ010000014.1 GCA_017992755.1 Candidatus Buchananbacteria bacterium
GGCAGTATACTGCTCAGTGCCGCTCTTGTCACGAACGATTAAATTTTGTAAAAATAAGTATAACCTAATTTAATATCACCAATGAGAATCCTGATTATTGAAGATGACATCGAAACTCAAAGAGCTCTAGCTGCTTGTCTCAAGTCGGCTTGTTTTGCAGTTGATACCGCAGACACTGGTGATAAAGGGCTATACTTAGCCCAAACTAACGACTACGACCTAGTCATTTCAGATTACGTCTTACCCGAAAAGAATGGTTTGGAAATTTGTGAGACCCTTCGGGCGGAAGGCAAAACCATGCCGATTTTAATCCTTTCAGTAAAAGGCGAAACTCCTACAAAAGTTGAGATTCTTAATCGAGGCGCCGACGACTATCTGACAAAACCGTATTCATTTGATGAGCTGCTCGCTCGCGTTCAAGCACTCTTGCGACGGCCAAAAACCATCGCCTCCTCGATCATTACCGTTGGCGATATCACTATTGATTCTGCTCAACAAACCGTTGCTAATGGTAAAAAGAATTTACAACTCACCCGCAAAGAGTTTTCATTACTTGAATACCTGGCTCGCGTTCAAGGGACCGTCGTTTCACGCAGCACAATCATGGAACACGTTTGGGATATTGAAGGCGATGTATTTTCCAATACTATCGAAGCTCACATCTTAAACTTGAGAAAGAAGCTGGCGACGATCACTAAACGTAAACTAATTCATACCGTTTCTGGTCGCGGCTACAAACTTGATGGCAGTCACTAAATAATCGGCGAATAAAATATTTATTTAAATTTTATCTTTTGTTCATGGGTATTGGGTTATAGTGAATACGAAGCCGCTCTGCGTCGTCGAACAGTAGCGACTTCAAAATCATAACTAGAATCACGTATGAAAACGATTTTGGAAAAGATCTTGACTGAACCCGGAATGCGCACAGCTGGAGCTGTTGACGCCCTCGCGCTCATGACTGAAAACTTAGAGCCTTGGCGCTAGCTAAGCAACACTAGGATTATTTATATATGAGCACCATGAAACGATACTTAGAGGCGTGGGTTCCTCGACGCCTACAATTCTGGCTTCGGTCTGGTGCTCATGTCATTCTTGTAATTGGTGGCTACACCCTTAACACAGAGGCCTTAGATCGCCGTCGTCGTTTGTTACGAATTATTCTAAGTGCGATTCTTGTTGTTAATATTTTTGTATTTTTCTCGGCACTGAGCAAAGCAATGACTGAGGGTGCTATTTATAACGGCATGCCGTTAGTCATACTTGGGATTCTGGTGTTGTTTTATGGCGGGCTGCTTTATGCCACTCATCGCGGGTACGCACCTATCGCTGCTCATATTCTTGTTCTACTGTTCTTTGCGGGCACGCTCTATGGTACGTATCAATGGGGCGCCAGTATGCCCAATGGTCTACTAGCGTACGCTTTGATTATCACCATTGCCAGCATCACCATTAGTGGCTGGTATGGATTAGTGATAACGCTGGCCAGTATTGTGAGTATCGTCGTTATTGGCATACATGAACAATCACTTAATATTGTCCCGGAATGGAAACAAGAAGTTGTTGGGCTTGGCGACGTGATTGTGTATGCGGTGATGATTGCTTGCACTGCAGTGCTTTCCTGGTTATCTAATAAAGAAATTGAGAAGTCCCTCCACCGAGCACAACATTCCGAAGCCGAGCTCAAAATTGAACGCGATAATCTAGAGGCCACCGTCGAAAAACGGACCCAGGAGCTTAAGCAAGCTCAACTTGAACGGAGCGTTGATTTAGCTCGCTTTGCTGAATTTGGTAAATTATCGGCTGGCATTTTTCATGACCTGATTAATCCCCTCACTGCCGTCTCTCTATCAATGAATTCCCTGCAAACCGAGACCACTCAACTGCCAGCCCAGCGTGAAACTCAAGCTGTTGTCGACAATGCCGTCCAGGCAGCTAAACGCCTCCAAGATGGCGTAGAGCGTGCCCGCAAACATATCAACCACAAAGAACACCTTCAACACTTTCACGGTGAAACTGAACTGGGTGATATCGTTAGCGTACTCAATTATCAGGCACGCCACCAGCATGTGACACTAGTCCTAGAAAGTGCCATCCCAATTATTCTCTACGGCGACCCGCTTAAATTTTACCAAGCCTGCACTAATCTTATTCTTAATGCGATTGAATCTTTCCAACAAATAGCAACAACAACATCCGAGCGACGCGTAACAATCACAACACGAGCCATCGGCCAGGAATATGAACTTACCATTACTGATACTGGCGCCGGCATCGACGTTGAAATTTTAAAAAGAATTTTTGACCCATTCTTTACCACCAAGGATAAAGGTATTGGACTTGGGCTGGCTACCACTAAAGATATTATTGAAAATCATTTTAGCGGCTCCATCAGTTGCACGAGCGAAATTGGCCACGGCACTACTTTTATTTTGCGCCTCCCTCAACCCACTCTCTAATCTGACTTTATGAATTCACGCTCACGAGCGATCGCCACCGCGATCAGCTATCTTAAATGTGCTCAAGCTACTAACGGTTCATTTCGTGGGCAGATTTTTAACGCGATAACTGGGCAGACCAAAGCCTCCAATACGTTTTTTTCCACCCCATTAATCCTTACGGTCCTGGCGCCACTTAAGAATCGTCAGGATATTGAATGGCAACAATTAATTCAAGGTGCTTGCCGCTATATTGAAACTCAAAAGCAACCAAATGGGGCATTTAATTATTGGGAACAACATTCTATCGAAGAGAGCCAATTCCCTTACCCAAATGATCTTGATGATACCGCTCTTGGATATGCAACACTTGCCCTGTATCAATCGAATGGGCTCGCCGGCGATGAACTAGCGCATCTAGCTAATTTATTAACTGCAGCTGAACTAGACATTGGCGGCCCATATAACACATGGCTAGCTAATTTTGTAACTGATAATCGCTGGCGTGATTGTGACCCGGGTGTCAATGCTAATATCGCTTATCTACTCTCACTGCTCGATATTAAGCTACCAAATCTCATCAAATACTTTGATCATTTAATTATAGAGCAAAGAATCAAATCCTTATACTATTTATCACCAATAACCTTACTGTATTTCATCTCGCGTGGATATCACGGCACTCGGACGGCTGATGCCTGTGCGTCTATTTGTAACTTAAAACAAAACGGCCACTGGGAGTCACCGATGCACACTGCCCTTGCATTGTCAGTACTTCATCGTTTTAATGCTGATCTCGGCGAACATCAAGATTCTATTGATTATTTGCTATCAACCCAACAAACAGATGGCAGTTGGCCGCGTGCGGCCTGTTATTTGGAACGCGCAACAGACACGGAAACATGGCTCTATGGTAGCGAGGTACTATCAACTGCTTTTGCACTTGAAGCACTCTCACTTATGCAATCCACAATACGCATAAAAGATGGCGCCCAGTGTATCACTGAGCAATATAAGACTACCCAAGGGAAGATTACTGGGAACTGCTTAGATACCTGCCGCACCTCTTCATTATATTTTGAGCGCTTAGCCTCAAATACTATCAGTGAATTAGAATCATGCTCGTTTTGGAATGAAATGATACTATTACCATATTTATGGAATCAGGCAATCGGTGGAACCGCTCTACCATCAGTATTGAGCGCTGAACAACTTGAACGACTTGGCACTGCTCATCTGTTCGGCTTAATTGGTTATACACTCCTCGATGATCTTGCGGATGGCGATCTAGCGAGCTCACAGGCCCCATTCGTCGCTTTTGCATTACGGCAATGCATAAGTCGTTATGCCCAACTAGTTTCGGCCGAACAATACCAATTACTCAACCCGCAATTAAGCGCACAAGAAGTTGCGGTGAGCCGCGAGCAAACATTAAGATCACATTATTCCAGTAACATCTACCACCTTAATTCATTACCGAGATACGAAACACTGGTTGCCGCTGAGAAATCAGTTGGTTTGGTGCTACCAGTATTAGCAATCTGGTTATTGCGCGGCGCCAAACCGACAGATGCCAGAATCACAAAGACTATTGGATTTTTCAAGAGTCTACTTGGCGCAAGACAGTGGAACGATGATGCACATGATCTCATCGACGATCTTCGCCAAGGCCTTATCACACCAGTCGGTTGGCATGTCCTTGAATCCCTGCGTCAACAAGGGCTAGTTATTGTTAATTTTACTGATGCTACACTTTTCCTGGATGCATTTTGGAATGAAGCTTTTATAAAAATTAGTACTTGCATTGCCGCACAACTTGAACTGGCTAAAAAACACTTGTATGATCTCAAGTTAGCTAACAAATCGTATTTTCTAGCATTAATCATGAATCAAGAGGCAGCCCTCACCTATACACGCACGGAACGAGCGCGCACATTGAGCTTTCTTAAAACGTATTCAACTTCGACTGTAAAAAATCCAAGCATGGCTGCCACCGATGCCGCGCTTGATCGCTCAACTTAAGTTCCGATAAGATTTCCTGTGCCCGCTCAAGCTGACAAGCAATGTGAGCCTTCTCCACTGTAATCGCACCAGCGACTTGAAATAAACTCCGGGCGGCGGCGGGGTCCACGGCAGTGGGCTGACCAAACATCCGAGCGAACTCCTGGCGAATCTCTTCGCTGTTATGCGATTGAATCAAATACGACAAATGAGTTGGAACTCCTTGGGCGATATCGGCACCAGGCAGCTTTCCCAACTGTTCTTGACCCCACAAGACATCAGCTAGGTCATCCAGGCGCTGAAAGGCATCGCCTAGACAACGCCCAAACTCGACATACTGATCCTGATCATTCTCAAAACCACTAATGAACCTGCCGAGCAAAATTGGGTATATAAATGTATATCGGCTAGTTTTATATTCGACAACCTGATCAAGAAGTTCAGTTGTTGGCGTAATATTTTTTACCAAGGCGACATCGAGCATCTGTCCGATCATTGTTTCTTGGGCCAGCCGCGAAAAGATCTTGAGAATTTCCGGTACGTCTTGATATACGTGCAATGCTTCATACGCCCAAGTTAGGCAACTATCACCGATGAGAATTGCCTGTTCAGAGTTAAACTTAGTGTGAATACATTCAACGCCATGACGCTCTGAAGCGCGATCAATAATGTCGTCATGGATTAATGCGAAGAGTTGAAATAACTCGAGCGCATACCCCAGAGGCACAAGCCGTTCATGCATCTTTGGACTGTCATTTCCAGCAGCAACAGCGGCAACATATGGCCGCAGACGTTTGCCGCCGCGAGCCAATTCTAGTAACTGCCGCCCTAGGGCATCAAAATATGGCACCGATGGCAGTGTCGCCACTTTATTACTTATATAGCTAAGAAATAAAGGGTCAAACTCTAACTTAAATTCGCGTAACTGATTCATAGCTATCCGTACTTATCTAGGCTTGGCTTTTATCCCATCATAAGGCTAGCTCAAATGTCAGGTGTTGCGCAAAAAGCCAAGCCGAGATCAATACAGATATAACTTATTTAAGTTTCAATATTCACTCCATCACAACTTTAGCTTATCATTCAGCTCATGAAACTAAGTCAAAGATTATCTAAAATATTTATGAAGATTGATTTTGAGTTTTTCCCAAACATTTATAGCCTTTTTGTAAAATAAATAACCTTTCTTGTACTTATCGGCGTAATAAAAAATCACCCGTGGATTAATTATCCACAGGCGATTTTTTTTCTAATACAGCTACTGATGATGGGGTTTGAATTTTAAATATTTCTCGATCTTACCGACACGATCTGCAAGCTCCAATACATACGCTGGTGGTGACCAGTTGCGAATCATACGTTCTAGTCGATCAAATCGTCGATCCATGGCATCGAATCGCTGATCCACAGCCTCAAACCGTTGATCTATGGCATCGAAGCGCCCATCATGGCTATCAAGTCGCTCATAGACCTGTTGAAACGCATTTGCCGTTGCTGTCGCTAGTCGATCTTCAACCTGTTCAAGTTCATGCTTCGTAGCAAATTGTTTCAGATCTTCTTTTGTGGCAAACCGTTTCAAATCCTCTTTCGTGGCAAATTGTTTGATATCGTCCTTAGTGGCGAATTGCCTAAGGTCATCCTTTGTCGCAAAGCCTTTCAAATCCTCTCTTATGTCTAACAAGTCATCCTTCGTAGCAAATTGCTTAAGATCCTCCTTTACGCCCTGTATATCGTGTTTAGTAGCAAACCCCTTCAAGTCTTCCTTAATACTTAAGAAGTCATCTTTGGTTGCAACACCACCAAATACTTCTTGTATCACCACTCGTAACGAGTTTTTCTGTTCTGGAGTGAAATCCATAGATGATCAAGATGAATTAGTACTACACAGTATAGCACTTTTCACGAAGCCTGAAAATAGGTGTCGACTTACAGGGAACCGAGATCCAATGTCTGCTGAACCTTGATCTGATCAACAAACTCCGGGACGTGACTGACGAGAATTAAGGCGCCTTCGAACTCATCGAGAGCCTTGGCGATAATTGGAATGTGGCGGAAATTAATATGATTGGTCGGTTCGTCCATGATCAACAAGCCTGGGCGCTGCAGCACAAAACGCGCATAGCAGAGCAAGCCTTTTTGACCTTCAGAAAATGAGCCGACTTTATTTTTAAGCACGGCTGATGGCAACAAGAAACGAGCCGCAGTGGCATAAATTTCTTGATCGTCAGGACGATCCATCATTTCTTTGAGGGCTTCGTAGCCGGTTAGCTCAAAATCGAGGCCATAAAAGTCCTGGCGGTAATAGCCAACGCGCAGATCTGCGGCCAGCGTCACCCCAGGCTCAGTGCCGCCAACAACTGCCGAAAGGAATGTACTTTTGCCAATACCATTGCGACCACTGATCAGTAAGCACTGATTTTTATACAAGCTAATTGGCACCGACAACGATTTGCGCTGCGGCTCGCCATTGATCATCAAGCCAACTTCGGCAATCGTAATAATCGATCCAGTGAGCTCATCTTGAGTTGGAATTTTAAACTCAGCAATCGTTTTGTCTTCACGACGCTCATCGACCATTGAGTCTTCCGCTTCTTCAACTTGGTCCTTAAGCTTGCTCGCAAGTTTACGCATCTTACCGCCTTTATTAGCAAAGAAGTTAACTTTATCTTTACGGTCTTGGATGCTCTTGCGCAACTGAGCATTTTTCGCTCGTTCGCGTTCCATACGGGCTTCAATTTCCATCAAGACGCTGTAATAATCCCCGACGTATTGTTCGATCTTGTTAGTGTATGAATCGAGGTACAACACCCCATCGGTAAATGAGTTTAAAAATAACTCATCATGAGAAATGACTAATACTGTTTTTGGATACTCAATTAAGAATTGTGTTAAGTGGTTGATGCCGTCAGTATCAAGATTGTTTGTTGGCTCATCAAGTAACAAAATATCAGGTTCTTGAATGAGTGCGTAGGCAAGCAATAAACGAGCTTGCTGGCCACCTGATAATTCTTTAATGAGGCGGTCAGTTGGAACTTCAAGATGAACGACATCAAGAATCTTTTGAATCTTTCGTGTTAAATCGCCGCCCGCGTGTGGCAAAGCGGAACCTAGATAATCAGCAACGGAATGTTCAAAGTATTCGCGAGGCATCACTTGGGTGGCAATCGCAATTGAGGCATTGAGGCCGGTGTGAACTTTACCGGAATCTGGCTTAAGCTCGCCGGTAATTAATTTGAATAAGGTGCTTTTGCCGGCACCGTTTTGGCCCATGATCGTGATCTTGGAATTCTCGCGCACCGAAAAATTAGCCTCTTCAAGAATCGGCTTTACGTGGTCATATTTAAATGACACGTTTTCAAATCGAGTAATGACGTTTTGACTCATAATTGTGCTTCAATTGAAAATGTACTATACCGGATGAGAGCACATTTGTCAATTAACTAATGGAATTTCTCGCCTCGGGCCAACATCTCAAGTATTATCCGCATTCGCCGTTCGCGCGTTTCGGGCTTTTTGGCGGTTTGCAAACGCCAGGCAATCGCATAGGTGTTGGTTTTATTGAGCGTTTTGAAAAATTGAGCAGCGGCTTTGTTTTGTTTTAATACTTTCAAAAAGTCTGCAGGCACTGTCATCGATTTTGGTGAGTCATAGGCGCGATCCCAGCGACCATCAGCTTTGGCCGCGGCAATCGCTCGTAAACCGGCAACGCGCATCTTTCGTGACTTGATTAACCGCTCGACATGGCCAATATTAATCTTCGACCAAATACTTCGCGGTCCCCGCGGTGTAAATCTTTGGATATATGATTTTTCATCATGTGTTTTTGCCTGACTATCAATCCAGCCATAGCAGAGCGCTACATCGAGCGCTTCGGCATAATACATACTTTTACCTCCTGAGGCTTTCTTATAAAACCGAATCCACACGCCAGTCGATTTTGCGTGATGCAACTTAAGCCATTGCTCCCACAATTGCGGAGTTTTGAAAGCTTTGATCGGCAATTCAAGTGGTGTCGTCATTAGCTACTAGTGATAATTCGTTGATCTTTTGGCTGAGTGTAATCAGTGAAACGCCACCAAGTTGGCGTAAACTTAAACAGCACAACATCAGGGCCTTCATACTTACCTACCTTATCAGGAAATTTACCAAAATACACTTGCTCAAAGTTAGCTTTTTCTTCATCAGAGATTAAACTCACCACACCATCAAGTTGCAAAGTTTTTGGCGACGCTTCATCAGAACCAATTACAAATGTTGCTCGGCTAATTTCGCGACCAAACAACGGTTCGCTTTTGCGATAGTTCTTATTGGTTTCAAAATAAAAAATGGATGGTTCATCCTGATGCGCGAAGTGCACGGTCGCTCCATGCGGCGAGCCATCAAGCATTTCAATCGCGATGACGCCGATGCGTTGTGTATTTAAATAATCCAATACGGCTTGGTTCATATTTTAAAAGTTTAACTAACAGCAACCCCTAATTTTTCAAGGTCATGTTTAAGATTTTCAATTCCCGTAAATAAAATTGGGTGATACCCAGCCTCTGTTGCTCGACTTAAACTTGTTGACCTGTCGTCAGTGAATGCCAACTCAGATAACTCAACCCCCAGCTTCGCGGCGAAAAGTTCGAATAGCTTTGGATCCGGCTTACTATACCCGACATCAGCCGAAGCTATAAACAGATCAAAATGTTGGTCAATTCCGCTCGCTCGCACTGCAGCTGCGCCTGCAGCATCATAATTACTTAATAAGCCAGTTTTATAACCCTTGGCACGCAAATTATCAACGAGCGTCGTCATTTCAACATCTATTACATGGTCAGCCATCGTCTCTACATACTTCATAAACTGCGGCAACTTATCGATGCGATCAATTTCAGTTGCAAACATCCGCCAAAAATCCTCCGGCGACATTGTACCGCTATTAAGTAAGTGATTCAATTTACCGTAAGCCTGGGCAATGGTTATAAGTGGCGCGTCAAAAATTTCCGCGGTCATCTCTTTCCAAGGTCGCCCCGGAATATGCGCCATCACCCCACTGTAATCAAACCCAATCGCTTTAATGTTCATAGTTATTAGTTACCCATCTGTAAGACGCGCTCAAAATGCGCTACTTCAACCGGCATGATCGATAACCGCTGACCGCGCTGCGCCACCAACATTTGATTTAATTGCGAATCATTTTTAATTGCCTCTAAAGTCACCGGCTGTTTAAACTTTTTCACGAATTTCATATCGACACACATCCACAATGGCGCTTTTCCTTCTTGTTCATACTTTACCGCCTTCGGATCATAATGTTCGTCCTGCGGATCAAGCGCCGTCATATCGATGTGCGACTTGCTCGCCACTTTAGCAATACCATAAATACCAATCGGTTGCGTAACAGAATGATAAAACAAAACTAAATCGCCAACTTGCATGTCATCGCGCATGAAGTTGCGCGCCCGAAAATTACGAATCCCGCTCCACGACGTCACGCCATCGCGCTTGAGATCATCAATTGAATAACAATCCCCTTCAGATTTGATTAACCAATGACGCATGTGCTCGTGATTACTTTTCTGCCAACTCTTTCAATACCTTCAAAGATCGAGGCCACATCTCGTCAAACATTGCTTGATATTCATCAGCCACATCAATATCAACTACTACCTCCGTAGCACCGTCTTTCTCGGTAAAGGTATAATTCTCATGAGCCGGGGTCCATTTTTTAACTGCCTCACTGGTCGTGTCTTCGACACCGTTTTCAATCATGCCCAACATTTCAATCGACACAAATTCGTACGGCCGATTTTCAGCAATCCGGCCGATCATCCCGCCATCAGCTTTGCCATTCTCGTCTGGGCCGAGAAAAAGAATCTTTGAGCCTTGCTCCCAACTACCTTGATAATATGACCCTTCATGAAACGCATTTGTCCATTGACGATAGGTCGCATCATCAAGCATTGTGTGCCAAACTCTTTCTTTTGGCGCATTGATAACGATTGAATAGCGTGCTTTTTGCATAGTATTATTTGGCTTTATAAATAATCACTTTTTCTTGGTTTGTTCAGTGACTTCTTTCACGCGATACTTCACAATCTTACGAATCAATGCTTGTGGTAACGGCTTTTCATACGAGAAATGCACACTGCTTTTCGTTTTCTTATACAGAGCCAGTTCTTTTGCAAGCGCTTTAATTCCTGATGGCAATGCAAATATACTCAGATGCCCTTTAAACCCACCGAAATATACCAAGGGCTTGCCGTTAAGTTTATATGCTGGCATTTGGTAACAAATTGATTCCATAGCTTTAGGTGCAGCCGCACGAATAAGCTCGCGCAGTTGCCGTAACTTCGCCTGCTGACTTATTGGGAATAACTTAATATAACCAACGACTGTCTGGGGTGATTTTTGTGGCTTCATCATATGAATCATCTTAGCAGAAATGAAGCTAAAACCAAATAATCTTTGCCTTTTAATGTGAAAAGAAAGGCAGTCCCCGTAAGGACTGCCAACTTAAGGTACTAATACAACAAGAATATTCTAGGTCACCAAACTATTAGCCATTGCTACGCACACGGTCATAGTTTCCTTCAGCTTCGAACATATTGGAACATCATTCATTCGTGCCACATACCTTAAATACTCCATTCGCTCGGCACCCGGAGGAAAGCCCAATACAATCTTTCCAGATTCGACGTACATACCGAATTCCACATTTGTAGTGAACGCCGGCATACTCATTACCTTTCGTGGTATCCAGAATCCTATGACTGTTGCGGCTTTCAGGTGTGCCAGTTCCCACTCAATTTGCACTGAACCATCCTTATGCCAACCACCACGAACAGTTAGCGGTACAAATACTTGTCCCTTAAACTTCAGCCGCTCAAGAATCGCAATTGCTTCTGGTCGCCAGTGCAAATCTCCCGCTTCGCGCGGACTCGGTCCAGCTAGAAAAATACTCTTTTCCTTCGGGTCCGCCGAATGATCACCCACATACAAAACCCGCATAACACCTCTCCCTTCTGTATACCCTAATTTTGATTGTACGATTAACTATTTCGCGTATGATGCAACAGCATCTCTAACGCGTGATCCATCGACCCTGCCTCGACCACCTGTCCCGAATTAATGAAAAATATCGTATCGGCATTTTCAATCGTGTTGAGCCGATGAGCAATAATTACTTTAGTTGTCGTGGCTGGCAGGTTACGCAAAATATCTTCCAGTAACTGTTCAGTGACCGTATCGATATTGGCCGTCGCTTCGTCTAAAATCAGTAACTCCGGATTGCGCAACACTGCGCGCATGAAGGCAATTAATTGTTTTTGTCCAAGACTGACCGCGTCGCCGCTACTCGTCAATTTGGTGTCCAATCCTTGATCAAAGCGCACTAATAATTTCTGGAGTCCTGCTTGATTAATGACTGCTTCTAATTGTTCGTTAGTGTAATCCTGATACTCATTATTAGCGTACAAAATATTTTCTCTGACGGTGCCAGTAAACATCATTGGTTCCTGCAAAATGAAGCCGATCTTTTTGACGCGTTCCTCTGGAGAATAACAGCGAATATCTTGGCCATTCAAAAATACAACGCCACTGGTCGGATCATATAAACGCGCCATCAGCGATGCGGTAGTTGTCTTACCGCCGCCGGTTGGACCCACGAGTGCATAGGTTTTGCCTTTTTCTAATTTGAAATTAATAGTATGCAATACTTGTTGGCCGTCAGGGTAGCTGAAATTAACCCCTCTAAACTCCAAGAGCGCCGAACTGTCGACTGAAGCAGTAGCTTCAATGATCGGCAAATTGTTTTCCATCATTAAGATTTCATGAACGCGGTCCCAACTGGCCAGCGCTGACTGAAAATTGGCCCAGAGTGCGGCCAACTGTCGCAGTGGCTGGTAAAAGCTATTGGCGTATGCCAGGAAACTAATAAGCAAACCAATGGTAAAGTTACCTGAAACAATCAAAGCGATACCGTAGGCCAAAACTACCAATTGTCCAACGTTGGCGGCCAAGCCATACAACGGGACGAATGTGTTGTTGGCAACACCGGAACCAATTGATTGCTTATAGTTATTGTCATTAACCTGCTGGAAGCGCTGACGGAAATAATCACGGCGGTTAAACGCAATGATAACCTTAAAATTATTTAGGCTTTCTTGGATCTCAGCGCTTAAACTACCCAACGATTGTGAACTGCGCAGATTTTTTTGCTTAACCCAAGCTGAAAGCAACTGCGTCAGAATCAAAACGATCAAAGCTGGGGCAAGCGTGGCCGCGCCCAAACGCAAATTAAGGCTGAGTAAAAAGATAGCCGCGCCGATCATCATAAACAAACTACCGATAAGTTGAACAAGTACCTGTGAGAAAAATTGATTAATCTTATCAGTATCGTTGTTGATGCGCGAAATCAAATCACCAGCTTTATTCTGATTAAAAAACGCTACTGGTAATGACTGAAGTTTGGTAAAGACTTGGCTCCGGAGACGAAATAAAACACGCTGACCAACGCCGCCCATAAGTCGGATCTGGAGGTAGCTCGTCACTAAGCCAAAGAGATAGAGAATTAAAATAATGCCGGCAAATCTCAAAACGCCGCTGTAATCACCGGGGATGATATAGGTATCAATAGTATGAGCAATCAGACGAGGCGCAACAAGATTAAGCCCTGAATTAATCAGAACCGCCGCGAGCGCCAGGAGCATAATTTTCTGCTCACTGACAATCAACGGCCATAATTTCTTGGCCGCCTGCCAGGCTGACGTCTGTTTAGCCGGATCAACTTTTTGTAAATCGTAACTCATAGCGTATTAGTACTTTGCTGAGAATCGTAAATCTGCACATACTCGGGTGACGTCTTGATCAACTGATCATGCGTACCAGTAGCAATCACTTCGCCTTCCATCAGCACAATAATCTGATCGTAACTCTCGACGGAGGCAATCTTTTGAGTAACGGAAACGAGCGTCAGACCAGAATAATTCTTCGCAACATTCGCGAGAATTTGCTGTTCAGTAGCGGCATCAACGCGCGCTGTAAAATCATCAAGCAATAAAATCTTCGGATTAATTGCCAAAGCACGCGCCAGCATGATCCGTTGCTTTTGGCCGCCAGACAAACTCGTGCCGCGCTCGGAAACGACGGTCTCGAGCCCTTCAGGTAAACTAGCAATAAAATCACCGAGTTCAGCAGTCGCAATCGCCTTGTCTAAATCTTCCGGGGTCACTGCTGTATTAAAAGCAATATTTTCACGGACGCTAATATTGAACACGATACTGTCCTGGAATACGAGACCGATTTGCTGATACAAGCTTTCTTTTTGATACTCATTAATATCGCGCTCATCATATTTAACCACGCCAGTGGTGGGCTGTAGTAATCCAATAAGCAAATTAAGTAGCTGGGTTTTGCCGGCGGCTGTTGGACCAATAATTGCCACTTTACTACCAGCCACGATTTCTAGTGACAATTCTTTCAAGACAGTCTTTTCACCATAGCTCAGGCTGAGATTTTCAATTTGAATACTGCCCTGCAAAGGTGTCGTAATTGTGCCGTCGGCACGCGCATCGGGCTGCGCCAATATCGCGGCAATGCGAACATACGAGGCTTGAGCTTGACCAATTAAGCTACTCATAAAGCCAATAACCAAGATTGGGAAAATCAGCATCGTTAAGTAAGTACTGAACGCCGTAAATTCACCCAACGTCATCGTGCCGCCGATAATGAAACGTCCGCCAATGACCAAAATAGCCAAGACTGCGAGATTGGTTGCAAACGTAATAATTGGAATCATCGCCGCAAACAGTTTCAGGATCCGAATACCAACATCACGCGCCTGGCTATTAGCTTGAGTAAATTTATCATGCTCCCACGATTGGGAATTAACAACGCGGATCAGCGCCGCGCCTAAGATGCTTTCATTAATAACCTTGTTAAGCCAATCAATCACTTCGCGTGATTGCAAAAATAATTTTTGGACTTTGCCGAGAATAACAAAAAACGTCCCGCCGATAATTGGGATGATCAGCAACACCGCTAAGCCCAGTCGCCAATTGATCAATAGCAAAAGAATACTCGCACCGACAATCAAACAAGCCGATGAAATAATACTCGCCACCGCTTGGCCAACAAAGTTTTTAATTGCATCAATATCTGAGGTCAGATTAGTGAGGAGCTTGTCGGGCGTCACAGCTTGGACCTCGGCAAAGCTATGCTGGGAGATCTTAGTTGAAAGCGTCCGGCGCAAATCTCGAGCTACCCGCTCGGAAGAAAATGTTTGGACAATGCCTTGGAGGTACGTCAGGAGAAAAATAACGGCGGTAATAATTGAGAACGTCCACAAAACGCCCGTCAGCGATCCTTGGCTCAGAAACCCATCGATACCTTCTGAAAGCAATCGCGGCAACAACAAAGCCAGGCCGTTACTGCTAATCGCCAGTATCGCTAATAATGCAACTAGAACTCGATATGGCTTAAGTAAGCCAAATAAACTTGGTTGGTTGGGTTTTGCGCTTTCTTTTTTTGTCATTTACTAGGTGTTCAAACATCAAACGGTTGAAGTAGTATACCTAGTTTCTACCTAATCTTCAAGGGTGTAGCGCTTGGAAGTTCTGACCCTATTTGATTATTTTCACAATACCCGAGGTAGCATCAACCTCCACCATATCACCAGTCTTCAAAACTTTCGTCGCCCGCCCTGTGCCAATCACGCACGGTATTTTTAATTCTCGCGCATAAATCGCCGCGTGCGAAGTAACGCCACCTTCATCGGTGACAATTGCAGCCGCTTTTTTAAGTACTGGCGAATAATCGGGCGTCGTCATTGAGGCAACAAGAATCTCGCCTGGTTGCATCTGATTAAACTCGAGTGGTGACAAGATAACACGTACCATGCCAGTCACGTTACCACCATACGCAGGGCTACCCTTCAAAAGATTAGATTCTGTGGGCTCTTTCTCGAAGAAAGAAAGTTTCTGCGAGTACATTTGCACCGTGCCATTACGTACAACAACACTCCATTCATGATCAGGAGCTTCTTGATCGTTCGCGCGATACCAGAGATCCATTGGCAAAAACAACTGCTCGTCATTGCGCCAAGCTTCGATCATCTTTTGATCAGCGTCAGCCAGTGATTCAAACAACGGCTCGATCACCCAACGAGTAATAAAACAATACGCGAGCAACTTAATAAACTGCTCGTCATAATCACCGTGGACATCTTTGTGTACCTGATCAAGCAACTGACTGCGCAGTTGATCAAACTTCGCCATGTAGGCTTTAGCAAAATTTAAACCCTTTTGATGAAAAAATTCTCTCAGTTCAATTGCGCTCTGCGCGTCCATCCAGTTTTCACCATCAGAATTAATAATCGCAATCCGGAAGCCAATGCCTAATTCTTCTTGCCAAGCAGTCGACCACGATTGGGCTTTAAGTCGTGCTGAATGTGGCGTGACCCGACGCTTCCCCCGGAAGACCATTTTTTCGGTAATCACAATCATGTCATTATTTGTTCTTTGATTCAGCGTCGTAATCGGCCGACTTTGCACGACATAAAACTGCCCCGCCTCATATGCCCATTCAATATCACATGGAAACCCGTAGTGATTTTCGATGCGGAGAATAACTTCTGATAATTCTAAAATCTCTTTTTCAGTTAGAACTTGTTTACTACCATCAGTACCTAATTCACGCCACTCATTACCACCATCTTCGACTCTAAATAGGCCGCGTGACTGCTGGGAAACTTTAGTATCAATAATCCGCCGTGGTTCTTTTTCAACGACATACGAATCCGGAGTAATCTGACCCGAAACAATCGCTTCACCCAAACCAAACCCAGCTTCAATAATTAATTGGTTTCGATCTTCAGTCACCGGATGAACAGAAAACGCAATCCCCGACTTTTCTGAATTAACCATTTTCTGAATAACAACGGCGACTGAAATCTTAGTAGTGTGTAAGTCTTTTTCAAATCGATAAAAGATTGCTCGTTGGGTAAAGAGCGACGCCCAGCACTCTTGGACGTGCTTCAGCAC
>JAGONZ010000062.1 GCA_017992755.1 Candidatus Buchananbacteria bacterium
TAGTATAGTGGTAGTATGTGTCCTTCCCAAGGATAAGGCGCCAGTTCGATTCTGGTATCCCGCTTAATCTCGCGAGAGTTCAAAGAATATTTGCCCACATAGCTCAGCTGGTAGAGCAATGGTATCGTAAACCATAGGTCGTCGGTTCGAATCCGACTGTGGGCTCACTTAACGGACGTAACGGACGACGTCCGAACGGCTCAACAAATCACGTAGATACTCATCAACGTCAACTTTGATGAGAATTTGTCGTAAGTGGACACTGGTGCTGTCCTCGTCAGGATTTGAAGCTTTAGCCTCGATATATAAGATATGGAAGCCTAGGGGTCCAGTAATAATTTCTGGGTATACGCTACCAGTTGGCAATTGATATAACTTGGCTTCGACGTCTGGATCAAGTTGGCCACGGCCCTTAGTGAACCAATAAATATCCCCGCCGGTATTAATACTGGCTTCGTCCTGGGTGTATTGCCCGGCTAATGTTTTAAAATCACTGTCTGATTGCTTAGCGGCTGTTAACGCTTCTTCAGCCTTGGCCCGAGCTTTTTGGGTGAATTCAAGAGAGGCATCATTAGTAATTGCAAATTGCAACTTACTACGCAAAACGAGCGGCCGGAGTACGTGGTTGCGAAACTGGCCGGTGCTTAAACCATATTGCTGGAAGATGCTTGAGGCGGCAGTGGCTTCATCTCGATATTGGCTAATAAATTGCCGATAGCTAGTATCAATATCTTCGGCGGTGACGCCTTGACCATACCGCGCAAGTTCACGTTCCATGAGCGTGATCGCTGCTTGGCGCAAAAATATCTGGTCCCCATCCCCTGATACTGGCACTAACCCTTCCTGCTTGGCGCTAATTGCAGTGCCAAGTAAACGCTGATCTTGGAGGTATTGTTGGAGACTAATCGTTTCGTTGCCAACCATGCCGGCTGGTAACGGTAAAACACTGGCCACAGCATAGCTAACTGTTCCGTGCCAGTTCCACAAATACATTCCCATGATATTGATTAACAAAGCGAGCGCGATTACTGCGGGCACCGCAAAGGCTAATCGTGGTCGTGTAAATTGCTGGGCGTTATTCTTGGCGCGCGAAGCCGTAGTTGTTGGACGATTTAATAGTTGAGATTTAATCGTGGTTGTGGACTGGGCAACTGCGTTTGTCACTGGCGTTAATTTGGCCGCCGCGATCGCCGAGATGATCGTTGGAATTTCTGGGATCGCCGCAACTGATTGACTAATCTTTTTAGCCGAAGTACTGACTGAACGTTTCTTTTCAGTAATAGCCTTGGTTGGAGTAATCGGCGTCGCTGCTTTAAAGGTTAGCACTGACATCGCCTGGCGCGGTGTCCGAGTAACTTTCTTTGGTGTGTTTTTACCGGTAGCCTTTTTTGACGCAGCGGTACTAACGCTAATTTTTTTGGTGATAGCCTTAGCTTTGACGATACGTTTAGTAGGAGTAAACAACGCTGAATCCCCCGCCACGGTTTTGGTGACGCGGCGTTTAGGTGTTGCTGTCAGTGCTGGCTTTGATGCGCGGGCCATAAATTATTTGAAATAATAGTTCCACCATTTTGTGACGTTTGACTCCCGGGTCGCTGACGCAGTTAGCGGTTGGCTGTTAGCGGTTGGCAAATGGCTAGCTGCGGATTGACCGCGATTGATGATCACCACTTTCTCGCCGGGTTTCTGTAAGCCGAGTTTTAGGCGAGCTTCTTCTTCTAGTTGACTGCTATCGTTCCAGCTATCGAGGAATTGCCGGAGCTCAGCGTTTTGGGTTTCGGTTTTTTTAATCTCGTTCTCTAGCCGAGTGATTTCATCACTGACTTCCTGTCGGCCGATAATTTCCCGGACGAGTCCGACGCTAAAAAATACCAGCATCAGTAAGCTTATTGCCAACAGTAAATATACTTTTGATTTACGCGATGGCTCGATGTTGCGTGCTCGCTGACGTATCATGTATAAGTATACTAAAAAATAATCGAGGCTGCAAAGTCAATATGTAGTATACTAAAAAATTTGAAGAAAAAGAAAAGCTCTTATTGCGTAAGAGCTTTTTCTTACTATTGAATGATGTCCAATGTCGCGACTATTTGATTGAACGTTTCTTGATACTGTGCTTTATTGGTGTCCTCAGCTAATACAATTATATCGCGGCCTTGCTGAATATAGAACATCTCGACATAGTGACCAGTGCTATAGGCTTCGGCTTGGGAAATTCCAGAAAGTTTAATAGCTGGCACTTGATCGACTTTGACAACTTCCATCACTAGGCCTGCATCGGAAGCTAACATCTCGGCAGCCTTTTTTTGTGCGTCTTGATTTTTTGTACGTCTAATAGAAATCGGGGTCAAACTACCCTCCCAGTTATCCGGCAGTTCAAAAGGCGTTGGGTTTAATAATAACATGACAGTGCTAGTGCTAGTGCTATGGCGATATAGTTGCTGTGACCAACTTGAGTTCAAGATAAAACTAACACCCAGTTCGTTACTGGTTATAGTTTTAATGGTACTAGTGGAGCTAGAGGTAGATGTTGAACTTGTAATTAAATTCGCACCGACTCTTGGAAATTCCTGATCCTTACGCAGCTCTCTAATTAACAATATACTTAGGAACCCAATGACCACGAGTAAAACTAAAATCACACCTCCATACACAAGGTGCCAGTGCTTTTGTAGCATACATGAGAGTTAACTATAAATGTGCGCCCAGCAGGGATCGAACCTGCGACCATCGGCTTAAAAGGCCGTTGCTCTACCGCTGAGCTATAGGCGCAAAATATTTCCAATTGTAGCACCAGTATCCCCTCTTTGTCAACCGCCTATACCATTGCCAATATGCTAGCCGCGCGGTAAAATAGATGGACTATGGCTGAACTCCTCCAACGCGTCCCCCCGCAAAATCTCGAAGCTGAGCAATCCCTGCTCGGCGCCTTGCTTATTGATAAAGACGCGATTATCAAAATTGCCGATTTAATCAGCTCGGATGATTTCTATCAGGATGCCAATGGACAGATTTACGAAACGATCATTGAACTATTTAACAAAAAAGACGCCATTGATATCTTGAGTCTCACCAGTCGACTTGAAGACAAGCAGCTCTTAGAGCGTGTCGGCGGCCGCAATTATTTAGTCACCCTCACCAATCAAACACCCTCGGCCGCTCACGTCGTGTCGTATGCGCAAATTATCCAACGCAAAGCGACCTTGCGCCGCTTAATTGCAGCCGCTGGCTCAATTCTCGAATCCAGCTACAACGAAACCGACGAAGTTAATTCGACCCTTGATCGCGCTGAGCAATCAATCTTTGCCGTTTCTCAAAAGTATCTCAAAGAAAAATTCACCCACATTCGTGATGTCCTTTCAGATGCCTTTGATCGTATTGATGAACTACATCGTGAAAAAGGCAAATTACGCGGTCTCCCAACGGGCTTTACGGATCTTGATAAATTGTTAGCGGGCCTACAGCGATCAGATTTGGTAATTCTGGCCGCTCGTCCATCAGTTGGTAAAACTTCGTTCGCACTTGATATTGCCCGCAACGTGGCTACCAAGTACAAAAAAGCGGTTGGTATCTTCTCATTGGAAATGTCCAAGGAGCAGTTGGTTGACCGTATGGTCTGTGCTGAAGCGGGTGTTGGTTTGTGGAAAATGCGTACTGGCAGCTTGTCTGAAGGTAGTGATGATTTTCCAAAGATCGGTGCCGCCATGGGCGTGCTCGCTGAATGTCGTTTGTTCATCGATGATTTTGCCAACACCAACGTCATGGAATTGCGCACCAAAGCGCGGCGGTTGCAAATGGAACACGGACTTGATCTGATCATTATTGATTACTTGCAGTTGATGGAAGGTACCGGCAAATCATCAAGTGATAATCGCGTTCAGGAAATTGCTGAAATCTCACGTTCGCTCAAGGGTATTGCTCGTGAACTCAATATTCCGGTTCTCGCTCTCTCACAGCTCTCACGTGCGGTGGAAGCCACTCATCCGGCGATTCCGAAGCTCTCTCATTTGCGTGAATCGGGATCAATCGAACAAGACGCTGACGTTGTTATGTTTATTTATCGCAAAGCGGCTGATCGTGGGTACGATATTAATTCGCTCACCGAAGAAGAACGCCACTTAGCAGAAATCCACATCGCTAAACATCGTAACGGTCCGACCGGTGTCGTGAAGTTGTTTTTTAATGAAGATTTGGTAAGCTTCCATAATCTAGAGCAG
>JAGONZ010000015.1 GCA_017992755.1 Candidatus Buchananbacteria bacterium
TTCCAATAGCGATCGGTTTCTTCCTGATCGTCAGTGGCAATCTGAAAGGAAAAGGCCTCGCTCTGCTTAAACGTCGGCCCGCCATTTAGACCCATGCAAGGAATCCCGAAGACGGTGAATTCAACCGTGAGTGCATCGCCTTGTTTCCCATCAGGAAAATCACTCGGGGCATAGAAGACGTTAGTGACCTGACTATCAGGAAACGTCGCGGCATAAAAATTAGCAGCGGCTTCGGCGTCCTTATCGAACCAGAGACAAATAGTGTTTTTTGGGATATTCATATTTTTTATTTTATACCATCATCAGACTATGTACCAAGAAAAAAAGATGTTTATGCATTTTCAGGCGCCGCCTGAAATCGAGATTCATTTTCCGCCATCCATTTATTCATATCGCCATTGGGATCATTCATCACTTCCGGATGAGCCTGCATATAATGCGGCTTCAAAGCAGTCAGCCAGTCGACAAACGTTTCACCTTGGGCGGTGACTTCACATAGATCGCAGGTCAATGTTTTCATGTTTTTACGTTAAATAATTAAAGCTACTATAGCACAGGTTCTGAATCTTGTCCGCGCTAGGTGTGTCTGGCATTCTGTACTATAATACCCCAACATATTCATAACCCGATCACTATGGAGTATAAACAATTTTTCCTTTCCGAGCTGGAGCGAGAAATGCCCAACACGCGCAAGCTGCTCGCACTGGTGCCCGAGGAACAGGCTGACTGGAAACCGCATGCAAAGTCGTATTCACTCGAAGCCTTGGCCAGCCACCTCGTCCAATTGACTGGCTTTGCAGTAACGATGGCCAAAGACGAGACGTATGATTTTAGCAACTGGAAAAATATTTCCTTGAAAACCAATGCGGAACTCCTCGCTGAATTCGATCGCCAACTCGAGCAGACTAAAGCGGCAATTGAAGCCCTAGATGAAACTGACTTCCAGAAGACCTGGTCAATGTCGGCGGGAGAAACGGTAATCGCCACCTTCCCAAAATGGGACGCCCTCCAAAATATCTACCTCCACCACTTCATCCACCATCGCGCCCAGTTGGGAGTCTACTTGCGACTATTGAACATTCCCCTGCCAGGGATGTATGGGCCGTCGGCTGATGAGCAGTAGGAAGATGATTACAAAAAAACCACCTGAGGAGGGTGGTTTTTTGTCTATTCATGCTCCCCTCCTCGAGTTAGAACCAGAATCCGGCAAGCCCTGCTTAGTCGGAATTTGTTATTTTTTGACTACTTCACGACGCGTCCTGAGTGCTCCAAATAGTGACAAAAGTGACACGTCAGGGGCTATTCAGAATGGCGTCACATTTCCCTTATTTAAGTATTGTTCTGCCAATAGCATCGTGTTATACCAATCAATATTAGTAATAACTACTTAGTATGCACCTATCAGACAAAACGGTACAGGAATTCAAGAAGCTTTTTAAGTTCTACTTCTTGGTGCTGCTTAATCTGTTCGCGCGTCCACGATTCATGCTTTTTCAGCTTTCTGGCGCGCAGCGCGATCTTGAGCAATCCTAGAATGCCGGGTGAAAATGTTGGAGGTTGTTTTGTTTTCGGAGTCATATATTAATTACTTTTTATTCCAAGAATATATATGAACAATGAGACTGAACGCAACCAAAATCCACCCCACTACCATTGGAAGAAAAACGTTTCCAGCGATGTAATACTGAAGCAATACGGCAAGTCCGAAACCAAGAGAAAAGTGGCTTGCGTTGGTAAGAGGGATATGACGACGATCGAACTCAAAAGCTTGTTTTATAGACATGATTTTATGTTAATTCTTTTAATTGATTATGCTTTAAATTTTTTCTCGCATCTTTAATAATTGACCATGACGACTGCAAGAACAGTGTCGCAATAATTGCGGCCGCAATAAGGTCAGGCCATGCGGTGCCGGTCCAAAAGACGAGTCCAGCGGCGATGACTACGGCAAGATTACCTAGCGCGTCGTTGCGGCTAAACAGCCACACTGATCGAACGTTGGAATCGCCCTCGCGGTGTGGAAGCAAGACAACGACCGCAACAATGTTTATAGCAAGAGCAATGAAGCCGAGAATCCCCATTACACCTGCTTCAGGAGCATGAAGGACAAGTACGCGGTAAGCGGTATTAGCAAGAATCGCAAGACCCATCGCTCCGAGAAATATTCCTTGAGTGAGGGCTGATCGAGCACGCCACTTAAGGCTCCAGCTGATTGCGAGTAGGCCAAGAAATGTAATTGACCCATCCCCGAGAAAATCGAGCGCATCGGCCTTAAGCGCCTGTGAACCGGCTAGAAAACCGCCGATCATTTCGGCGATTCCATAACCGGCATTGAGAATAACTACTATCCACAGCGCCCGTTTATAAGCAGGAGTGATGTGCAACAAGTCATCCGGCAACTCACAAGCGCAATCATCTTTCTTTGTATTAGTATCTTGTGCAGTCATATATTTCTTTTGAATATTTCTTTAAAATCTTCCGGATCGACTCCATTATCTTCGAAACTTCGTTGGTAGATACCTCGTAAAAAACTTCGCGCCCTTTCTTTTCCTTGCGGATAAGACCGCACTCCAAAAGACACGTCAGATGGGCTGAAGTGTTCGGCTGAGACAGTCCTGTTTCTTCGGTAATCTCTGTTACCGATTTTCTGCCTGCTGAAAGAGTCTCAAGTATGAGAAGCCTCGACTTGTCTGCAAATCCTTTGAAAAGTTTGGCTTCAAGCTGAATCTGTTTGCTGGACATATAAACATATTACTACTCATTTATATTTTAGGCAACGTGGAAAAGAGCAGGGGTATCCAGTTGTGGTGATCTTTGAAAAAGGCTGCATCTCATTACAAGGCTAGTCTGGTACTTTCTTTGAGGCATTATGACATTCAAGAGTGACAAGCGAGAACTTCCCGGCTGTATGCGAAGTAAAATAATACTTACAGATCGCAAAGTACCGTTAGACTCCCAAACTGCCGCTTAAATCGAAATCTCTACACTTCCTGAGCTCAAACTCATAGCTTCAACCCTTATATTAACTAGCGTCAATTCACTTGTTCTACTTATTGAATTTTTGGTCACCCCATGATAAACTTACAAAAATAAGTGCTTAATGCTAATGTTCTTGAGTACTGATATGAAAAATCAGACTTTCAAAATACCGATGGAGGTACTGCACTATGGAATACTCATTGTAGCGGTGATTGCCATGGCCGGGAGCCTCTTCTTCAGCGAAGTTATGAAGTTGCCGCCTTGTGTCTTGTGCTGGTACCAGCGCATTGCCATGTATCCCATTGTTGCTTTGACCATGGTCGGCATTATTCGCAATGACAGAAAGTTAGCTATCAATGTGCTAGCACTGGCAATCCCAGGACTGCTGATCTCGATCTATCATAACCTGCTGTACTGGCAGATTCTTCCAGAAAGTGCAGCGCCATGCACTTTGGGCATATCCTGCACCACTAAGTTTTTTGAGTGGTTAGGCTTTATCACGATTCCACTGATGGCACTGACTGCATTTATTATAATCACGGCCTTTGCACTTATTAGTTTAAAACAAAATAACCATGAAACACTTTAACATTATCGTCGCCATTATCGCTGTAGCTGCTGTCATTTTTCTTATGGCCCGAGGAATATACAAGCAATCCGAAGAAAAAAATGAGCTCGCCAACACCACTCAGGCATCAATTCTGGAGATTAAGAACAATGACTGGGTTAGCGGCAACCCCGAGGCTCCCGTAACTTTAATTGAATACCTCGATTTTGAATGTGAAACCTGCGGCGCGTATTACCCGTTAGTAAGTCAGCTTAAGACCGACTACCAAGACCAGATGCGGTTTGCTGTCCGCTACTTCCCGCTGCCCGGACATAAAAATTCCCGCTCAGCGGCTCATGCAGTGGAAGCAGCCGGAAAACAAGGTAAATTTTGGGAAATGCATGACATGTTGTTCACCAGACAGCGAGAGTGGGGCGAGCAGCATGCCGCCGATCAAGACCAGTTTGAGAAATACGCCCGTGAGATCGGACTTAACATTGACCAGTGGAAACAAGATGTAGCGAGCACTGAAGTGAAAGATCGGGTCGATGCTAACTACCAAGAAGCGATCCAGCTTGGCCTGCAAGGCACACCCTCGTTTTTCTTAAACGGCCGAAAAATAGAAGGCCCCAGAACCTATGAGGGCTTTAAGCGGTTGATAGATGCGACCCTGCAAGAGTAATATGTCACATAACCACTCAAAACATTCAGATTCATCCTCCCGAGAGAAAAACATCACAATCGCGGTTTGTTTGAATATTGCTTTTACGATTATAGAAATAATCGGCGGATTATGGACAAACAGCCTGGCTATTCTCTCTGATGCCCTGCATGATTTCGGTGATAGCGTAGCACTGATTACCTCTCTCATCTTGGAACGCAAAGCACAGAAAAACCCCGATCAAAAAAGGACATTTGGCTACAAACGCCTCTCCTTGTTTTCTGCCTTCTTTGCAGCCAGTGTTCTTGTGGGTGGATCGCTGTTTATATTGAGTCAGGCCATTCCCCGTTTACTCAATCCCGAACATGCGAACGCTGGGGGCATGATCGGTCTTGCGGTTCTCGGCATCATATTTAACGGCATCGGTTTTTTCCGTCTCAAGAAAGGCTCAAGCATGAATGAAAAGGTGCTCTCCTGGCACCTACTTGAAGATGTCATGGGATGGGGTGTCATACTGATCGGAGCCGTGATCATGCAGTTCTGGGATAATCACCTTATTGATCCGCTTCTGACTATTGGGTTTATCTCATTTACCTTATGGGGAGTGAGCAAGAATTTGAAAGAAACTTTTAATATTTTCCTGCAAGGAGTCCCCGCTCATATTGATTTAGAGAAGGTTAAGCAAGCGATACTCTCCGTAGAGGGCGTAAAAGGGGTCCACGACATACATATCTGGTCGATTGAGGGCGAAACCGACATCCTAACCGCGCATATTGTTGTAGATCAACCCATGATTGCTGAGATTGACAGGGTCAGAGATACGATTAAAAAGATGCTCACCAATCATCATATTGAGCATTCAACCTTAGAAGTAGAGACAGACAACTCCTGCACCGGTACCATTTGCAGTAAGTAGAGAACCTATGCTTAATCAAGTAATCATTTTTTGCGCTCAGTATCTCTATATCGCAATTGCTGGAATTGCTTTGCTTTTTTGGATTTTTAAAGAAAGTACGATTAAAAGAAATATCCTGGGCATTGGAATTCCATCATTAGTGATCGCCGTAGCTGCTGACAAGATTTTAAACCTCTTAATCGAAAGCCCTCGGCCTTTTTTAACTGAAGGTGTCACTCCGCTATTTCCACATGTAACCAGCAATGGATTTCCTTCGGAGCATGTTCTTTTTGCAACCCTCATTGCTGCAACAATTTTTATCTACAACAAAAAGTTAGGCAGCTTCGTGATGGTCTTGGCTATAGTTGTAGGCGCTGCTCGAGTTATGGCCAATGTCCATCATGTGATGGATGTTTTCGGCGGATTGAGTATCGGCATCGCGTCAGTGGGTATTGGCTGCTTTATTTTTTCTCGATACCTACAGCGCCTAAGCTTTTTTACTGTCAGAAGTAAATAGTGATTTGCACACGATTCCCTGAAGGATTCGGAAACGATTCTCATTCCAAAAACTCTTTCCCATCTCAGACATTTCGCGACATATGTCACTTCCGCCAAATTTGTCGGCTCCAATTACTAGATATGTTTAGAGCCTACAACCGCAGCAGTTGAATTTGACCTTAAAAGTTTAAACCGGTCTTAGTTGATGCTTAAATCGAAACGTCTTGTTCTCCATATATATACTTAGGTTAATTAAAGGTAACCTCAAACGGATACATACCCATACCGCACGTTCCTTGAAGTGTCGCGACTTTCTGACTGCCGATATCTATATCAGTCACTCCTGAAGCTGGCAGGTTCTTACTGATATCCATGCTTGGAATTCGCACTACCGAAGAACAATCAAAAGTGCCCTTTGTATTAAATCTTAGAATGGTTGGCAGATCAGCTTTCGCCATTGTCTGGCGAGGCAGATACCCGCCCTTAGCCGTGATTTCAATAATTTGTTTGCCATCTACAACGGTCACATTACTGGCAGCGGCCTCCGGAGCTTTCTGATTTACGCTCTTATTTAAGAACACTACCGCACCACCGAGGAGCACCGCACCGATTACAATTGTTACAATAAATGTTTTCATAGTAATAAGTATACTAAAAGTTAAACACTGGAGGAATGAGGCCAATTACCACCAGACTATTAATAAGATTAAATAACGCAAACATAATGACAATCAGTCCTGCTGATTTAAAGAAGATTCCTGACTTTGAATGATCGCGGATACTGAAAGAGCTAAAACTGACCAGAGCCAGTACCGGCAAGGTGCCAAGAGCAAAGGCAAACATAGTCAGCGCTCCCGACAAAAAACTGCCGGTTGAAAGTGTATAGAGTTGCATTGACTGCGTAAATCCACATGGCAGGAAAAAGGTGACCACACCAACGAGTAACGGGGTCAACACGTGATTAACTTTCGAAGCTCTCAGTATGTGCTTCGAAAGTGACTTTGGCATGGCTGGCTGAAGTCTTTTAGCAAAGGTGAGGATGTCGAGCAAGTTAATGCCCAAAATAAGCATCACGATGCCAATGACGAGACTGAGAATAAATGTTGCTGACGTATTAAGTGTAAATACTGACCCCAGAGCGCCAATCACCCCACCAAGAATGAAGAACGATACCAATCGACCGCTATGAAAAAGCAATTGCGGTTTGAACTGGTCGCCCTCTTTAGCGAATGTCGCTGACATCGACAGAATCAAACCGCCGACCACTGCCATGCAGGTTGAAAGTGAGGCAATAATGCCGATGATAAACGCTGTTCCATAAGTCACGTTGCCAGTATTCACAAGATTTACTATCCCCATTTTTTGAAGTGCCACAAAAAGTACTGCGAACCCGAGGGCAATTGGTATAGCAATCTTGAAATCTTCCCATTTGGCACTATGTTTCTTTTTTTCAACTGATACCGTATATCCACGTGATTGGAGCGGAATCGTAAGTTCCTGGGCAATTTGCGCAAGTGTTTTATCGCCAAAATCTCCGATAACTTCTACTGAATGATCTTTAAGGCTTGATTTTGCAGAATTAATATTAGGCAAATCTGCAAGTTCGTTTTCAGTCATCAAAACACAGGCATTGCAGTGCATGCCATGTATATGGAACGTATACTTTTGCGGTTGTTTTAATTCTGAAGTAAGCATTGTTAGCAATCCTTAACGTATAGCTTTTTATTAATTAGATAACCTTTCCGTCTTTCTCGATCATTACATGATGAATTGTTGCAACTTGAAGCCAAATAGCAATGAGAAACACGATGATTGAGCAGAAAAGTAAGTGTTCTCTACTGAAGCCAAAAACTGAACCAGCTTGTCCCGCTACTGCTGCAACAAATAAAACTCCAACTCCGAGGAATCCGATCATAACGCTGATGACATGCAATACTCTTGATATTTTCATAATAGCTTGTTAGTTTCTTACTTATTTGTGATCTACTATAACTTCTTCGCCTTGATCCGCAGTGAATTCGACACCACCGACACACTTGAGAAAGCCATCGCTAGTCCGGCAAATACCGGATTCAAGAGCCAGCCAAAGACCGGAAAGAAAACTCCGGCTGCAAGTGGTATGCCGACGATGTTATAGATGAATGCCCAGAAGAGGTTCTGCTTAATCCCTCGCATCGTCATTTTCGAAAGCTTAATTGCTTTTACGAGCTTTGAGATATCACCACCCAGGAGCGTAATGCCCGCTGATTCAATTGCAACATCGGTACCAGTCCCCATGGCAATACCGACGTCTGCCTGAGCAAGAGCAGGAGCGTCGTTTACACCATCACCTGCCATAGCTATAGTTTTTCCTTCTGACTGCAGTTCTTTTATTTTTGCCAATTTATCTTGAGGCAAAACATGAGCTACTACTTCATCAATACCAACGAGTGACGCTATATACTTCGCAGCTGTTTCATCATCCCCTGTAAGCATAAGTACTTTAATTCCAAGCTTATGAAGATCAGTAATAGCTTGTTTTGATTCGGCCTTTATCTCATCGGAAACCATAACAAATCCGAGGACTTTTTCTTTAGTAGCAAGAATGACCGGGGTTTTCCCTTGAGCCGTGAATTGTTCAATTTTTGAAGTATCAAATGTTATGCCGAGTTCTTTAATGAGCTTTGTGTTGCCAACAAAATATTCCATTCCATTAATTGACCCCTTAAGCCCTTTTCCTTGAATACCTTCAAAGTTTGAAACATCTTCAATGCTTAGTTTTTTCTCCTGTACATACTTCACAATTGCATGAGCAATAGGATGTTCCGACTTTTTTTCAAGTGATGCCAGAATGGCTACAAGTTCTTCATCTTTCCGATCTGAAAGATTTTCAATATCAACAAGGGTTGGCTTTCCAATAGTGATCGTGCCTGTTTTATCTACAATAACGGTATCTACTTTGTGAAGCTTTTCAAGTGTTGCTGCATCCTTAATTAAAATTCCTTCTTTCGCGCCTTTACCGACACCCACAATAATTGCCGTTGGGGTGGCCAGACCTAAGGCACATGGGCAAGCAATAACCAAAACTCCAACAAATGATACCAGGCCATACGAGAGGGCTTGCGAAAAGCCAAGTGCACTTGTACCAATAACGAGCCATGCTCCGAGTGTAACAAAAGCAATAATGAGCGTAATTGGCACGAACACACTAGAAATTTTATCAGCAAGTGCCTGAATTGGCGCGCGGCTCCCTTGCGCTTCCTCAACCATCTTTATAATCTGAGCTAGTAAAGTTTCTGACCCAACCTTTGTAGCCTTAAAAATGAACGACCCACTTGTGTTCATAGTGCCAGACACGACACTGTCGCCGATATTCTTTTGGGCTGGCATAGGCTCTCCAGTAACCATCGACTCGTCAATGTAGGACGAGCCCTCGGTAATAACACCGTCTACCGGAATCTTTGCACCAGGCTTTACAATAATGTGATCGCCATACTTCACTTCATGTACTGAAATTTCTACTTCTTTTTCCCCTCGGGTCACCAGTGCGGTTTTCGCTTGAAGAGTAAGAAGTTTTTCTATAGCATCGCCAGTCTTTATTTTTGATCGTGCCTCTAAATATTTACCAAGAGCGATGAAAGCAATAACGATAATCGTGACATCGTAGTAGGTGCTGGCGACGTTTATAAAAGGACTCAGAACTTCTTCAAACGCCATAACTATAAAGCTGTAAAGAAACGCCGCTGATGTTCCAATTCCAATTAACGTATCCATGTTTGCCTTGCCGTATCGAAGAAAACGATAAAACCCAAGAAGATACGGTTTACCGACCACAAAGAGCATATACGTGGCCATAATAGGCAGGAGATGATGGAAAAACTCTTCGAGAGTGTAGCTCATAGCAGGAACTACGCTGTACTGTGCGAGAATCTCCCATCCCATAACAACAAAACTGAAAATCGCGAGTGGGATCGCCACAAGAACTTTCGATCGCATATCTGCAACTTCAGTAAGTTTTTCTTCTTTAGATTGATTGAGACCCAGATGCGCCGCATGCTCATCTTCGCTCATTCCCATTCCTGAGGCTGTTTGACCATGATGCGCATGCGAATCGGTTTTGGGAATATCCAACGAATAACCAAACGTCTCGATTTTTTTAGATAAGTCATGTGGGGTTACTTTTGACGTATCAAGGCTAACCTTTGCGGTTTCAGTGCCGTAGTTTACTTCTACCGACTCAACGCCCTCAACTTTTTTGAAAGCTTTCTCAATAATACTAGCGCACGAAGCACAGTGCATGCCTTTAACTCTGTAGGTTTGAGTATGGTTCATATTATTTGCGCTTTAAGCGATATACTTTAAGGATCTCTTCCTTTGCCTTCTCCGATTTGCCCTTCTGGATTTGTGTGACAACACAGGTACTCAAGTGACTTTCCATAAGCGCATCTTCGACACCTGATAGCGCTTGCTTAATTGCGGATGTTTGAGTGATAACATCAATACAATACGCTTTCTTCTCGATCATATCCTGCAAACCACGGATTTGACCTTCGATGATCTTGAGCCGACGAATAAGTTTTAAGCTTTGGGTATTCATACTTACAGTATACCCCTTGGGGGTATAGGAGGTCAAATCTTTTCACCTAAACACAAAACACCGAAAATCGGTGTTTTGTGTATGCTCTTTGAGCGCTCAGGTTGCCTACGCTCCTTGAACGGGATAACCGCGCTCAACTTGGCTCTGCGAACTGGATTCGAACCAGTAACCTATCGGTTAACAGCCGATTGCTCTACCGTTGAGCTATCGCAGATTATGTGGCATTTATGTTCTAAATGCCAACTTATAGTAACAATTATCGATCCCCTTGTCAAAATTACTCCTGAGCTCTTTTATTCCCCACCTGATTCAACGCCTGACACACTTCAGCAAACACTTCATGATAGTGCTCGAGGGCGCCTTGGGCCAAGGTGAGTAACTCGGCGTGCTCTTTGACTTCGGCAATGCCGCGCACCAATTCCCAATGCACAATCGCCGCGCCTAAGAAAAAGCCTAACCATTCAAACACTTCCGACGGATTGTCCCACTCGTCGCCAATATACATATCCCGCATCTGGCGCAACTTCGTGCCGGTGCCATCAACTTTTTTCGCGAATGGTTCGCTCACCCCTTCAGCTTCAGCAATTGAACCGAGCTTTTCGCGCTGTGACGTCCAGTGATTAATCGCTTCGGTGACGATTGCTTCATCCCACACCGAGATCAATGCTGGTCGCGCGCGTTCGAGCGTTTCAATCCCGACGACCGCAAAGGCTCCGACTTCACCTAATTTTTTACCTGAGAATTCGTTCATACAGATGATAATGATTATACATTGATGCTTTCACCCCACCCATAATACCTTCCCCTGCATCAGGGGAGGAATCCTAACTTTATAGGTAATCCCGCAACTTCTCAATCCCCTTCAACTTCTCAATGCGCTCTAAAGCCTTCGCTTCAATCTGGCGGATACGTTCACGAGTGACATCAAATTCTTGACCCACTTCTTCAAGGGTATGAGCCACGCCGTCTTTCAAGCCGAAGCGCATTTCCAAGACTTTTTGTTCGCGGGGGGTTAATTCCGAAATGATTGCCTGGACATAATCGCGCAGGATTTGCAACGCTGCCACCCGATCAGGAGTAACCGTTTTTACATCTTCGATAAAGTCTTCCAAAATACTATCATCACTGTCATCACCCACTGGCGTACCCAGTGAAATTGTTTCTTGGGAAATTTTGATAATGTGGTTTACTTTTTCCAACTCTTCGCCCATCTCGGCCGCAATTTCTTCTGGCATTGGTTCGCGACCCAAATCCTGCACTAAGCGGCGCTCCACTTGCTGGAACTTGTTAATATTTTCCACCATGTGGACTGGGATACGAATCGTGCGTGATTGATCGGCGAGTGAGCGGGTAATCGCCTGGCGAATCCACCAGGTAGCGTACGTTGAGAATTTATAGCCGCGATGATAATCAAATTTATCAACCGCGCGGAACAAACCAATGTTCCCTTCTTGAATTAAATCAAGCAACGCTAAACTTTTGCCGGTAAATTTCTTCGCAATCGACACCACCAACCGAAGGTTAGCCTTGATCAACTGCTGACGAGCTTCAATGTCGCCGCGCTCCATGCGCTTGGCGAGGGAAATTTCTTCTTCAGTTGAAAGCAACGGCACCCGACCAATTTCGCGTAAATACATCTGAATCGAATCAGCGCTAATATCACCGTAATCTTCGATCATTGCGATCGGTTTGATTTTCGGTGCTTTCTTGTCAGTTGGCATCGGCGCTGGTTTGTTGAAGACGCTTGGCGGTTCGCTGATCATCACGTGATTGAACTCGAGCTCTTCGAGCAACTCTTCGTACCGCGTCACATACTCTTCAATTTCTGGCAATGCCATCAACACTTCTTGCTCGGTCACGAAACCGCGCACGCGACCCTTTTTCAAAAGCGCGGTGATCACCACTTCGTCAGGCGCAACAATCACGCGCAACTTAACTGCAGCGCGAACGGGACTCGCGCTTTTTTTGGCGCGCGTCACTTTTTTTGGCTTCGCTACTTTCTTAGCTGACTTCTTCGGACGTGGCGCTGGCTTTTTGGCCGGACGCTTCGCACCCTTACGAGATGGACTGGGCATGATGTATAAAGTTAAACTATCGATTTTTTTCGAAGGAGGGCAGCCAGTTCGGTATAAATACGGTCGATCGCCTCGCGATCGCCACGAGCTTCCGCCGCCGCCAGCTCGCGCTGAAGGACAGAAGTCCGCAAAGTTAGAGTTTCGGCTTTCGCCATTGCAATCAGACGGGTGACTTCGGCTTCATAATTACGATCATCGATCGTCGACATCGCCTCAGATAACAAAAAAATCGTCTGAAGTAATGTTTCAGCCGCCGCGTCAAGACCTTCAGTTGCCGCCATCGCCTCCCGTAGCACGGGGAACAGATCAATCTGTGGCCCATTGCCTTCGAGAACGACGGAATCAGTGTGGGTAGTATAAAACAGGATTATCTGCTTGTAAAGCGCCGCCAATTCCGGATCCGGGATTTCGTCGGGGTCCAGGAGCCCAATCCAGTGCCCCAAACGCCCCGGTCGGGCCACAATCGCCGCCAATAATTGCTCGGATAAGCCCCGTTCTTTGGTTAATTTAGGCGCAACTTGGTTCTGGGACAGCTCCGGCTCGGCGGCAGTTGGCGCCGGTTGAGGACTCCGAGGGGTTGCCTCGCGTAACACCGAATCGGGCACCCCGAGAATCTGGGCGATCTTGGTGAGCCACAAGTGGCGTTCGATTGGGTTGGCGATCGCCGCGACCTTTTCGAGTAGATAAGTGGCGGCTTTGGTTTGACTCCCCGGGGTATCGAGCGGCCAACGCTCTAAGGCGGTTTCAATGAAGTGTTCCATCACCGGCCGAGCGGCCGCAACCGCGTCCCGGAAATCATCAGGCTTGGCCGTCACGCATTCGCCGGGATCTTTACCGTGCGGTAACTTCACATACGTCACTTCAAACCCTTGTTGCCAGGCTAAGACAACACTGCGTTCCGCCGCCATTTGTCCGGCGGTATCCATATCCAATGCCAAGGCAATCTTCGTGGTGAAGCGTTTAATTAATCGTAACTGTTCCGGCGTCAAAGCCGTACCCGAAATCGCGACCACATTTTTAAATCCTGCTTGATGTACCGGGATGACATCCATGTACCCTTCAACGAGAATGCAGAGATCGGCAGTGCGAATGGCTTCTTTGGCGCGATCAAGTCCGTAGAGAATGGCGCTCTTGTTGTAAATTTCGCTTTGTGGTGAATTAATATATTTGACGTCGTCAGCTTTGAGCGTCCGACCACCAAAACCCACCGTGCGGCCGTAGAGATCGCGAATTGGAAACATGAGTCGTTCGCGGAAGCGATCATAAAAACGATTGTCTTTGGCAATCACTAAACCTGCTGCCAATAATTCGCGGTCGCGATAGCCTTTGGTCGCTGCTTGTTTAATCAAGGTATCCCAACCTGCTGGCGAATAGCCAATACACCACTCTTCAATTGACGCTTGGTTAATCCCCCGTTTTTGTAAATACTCGCGCACCGATGCGGCTGATGGCGATTCGAGCAGTACCCGATGCCAGTACTTCGCAGCAGCATCGCTTAAGGTAACTAACCGTTCACGCCGGTCGCGCTCTTCCGGTTCTTCACGTTTAGTGTTAGTCAACGTGACGCCCGCTTGTTGCGCCAACATCGCCAAGGCTTCGCGAAACCCGAGGCCTTCAATTTTCATCACAAAGGCAATGGCATCCCCGCCTTCATTGCAGCCAAAGCAACGCCAAATCTGCCGTGCGGGACTGATAATCAGCGACGGGCTTTTTTCATGATGAAACGGGCACAGAGCTTTGTAGCTCGCGCCCGCTGGAATCAGCTTGATGTGGGCGCTCATCACCTCCACCAAATCAAGCTTCGATTTTACTAATTCGACATCGCTCGTCATGATTGCAAACCTACAAGTTTATTAAATCAATTTCAACACATTCCACCACGCTGTAATATACTCTGGTCGGCGGTTTTGGTATTTCAAATAATAGGCGTGCTCCCAAACATCCAGACCGATGATTGGTGTGTGTCCTTGCAGGTATGGCGAGTCTTGATTGGGTAAGGCGTACAATTCCAATTTGTTATCGCGTGCTCGCGCCAACCAGACCCAACCGCTACCAAAATGCGTCGTGGCTAATTTGGTAAATTCTTCTTTAAAAGATTCGAGTGAACCAAACTGCGCCGCAATCTCTGTTTGTAAACCAGCATCAGGTTGCAGTGACGGATCCATTAGTTGCCAAAACAAATTGTGGTTGAGATACCCGCCGCCATGATTGCGAATAGCTTTGCGATCAGCTTCTTCAACCTTGAGCGAATCGAGTTCGTTTAATAATTCTTCGAGCGGTCGTTCAGCCAGATCCGGATATTTTTCTAACGCGGCATTGAGTTTGTCCGCATACGCTTGATGATGCTTCGTATAATGAATTTCCATCGTCTGGGCGTCGATGTGTGGTTCGAGGGCGATGTAGTCGTAGTTGAGGGGTGGGAGTTGGTAGGGCATAATTATAAATTTTTAAAATTGGTAATGGTGGCGTGGGACATTTACCCCTCACATAACACCTCCCCTATCCTAGGGGCGGATACGCTCTCTTCTTTTGTCATCCTTGCGAACGCGAGGATCTTACAGTCACGCGCTTCACTAAACGCTTTGGCACTTTATACGGACAGGTCCCTGCCCGAATGCCGATACTGGCAGGCGGGGCGACCTGTCCCTACCATTCATATTAGGTGGGCGGTTCGCAAACCGCCCCTACAAGGGTTATATAATACACAAAAATAGGCATTACACGTGCCTGTATACTATCACCGACGGTGGATTGTCGCAATTCTGACAAATTAGGCCTTATTTTCAGGTGTTCGAGCCAAGAGCAATAATCCGAGCATGGCGATGAGGGCCGTCAGAGCCATTACTGGGATCGTGATATAGCCGTATTCATACACATAGCGGGCATCGCAACTCGGGCCAACGGCCGTGCAATCCAAGACATCGGAGACGCCAAATTGCAGGGCCACTTGATAGATAGAAACGATTAATCCAGGAATCAGCACCGGGATTGCGTAATCAATAATTTTGTTTTCCTTCTTCCAGAGCGCCAGGCCCAATAAGATCACTTGCGGGTAGATAAAAATTCGTTGCCACCAACACAACACGCATGGTGCAAAACCAGCAATCTCTGAGTAATACAAACTCATCCCTGTTGAGACCACGGCGATTACAAACGCGAGCAGTAAGCCATACGTTTTACCTAAACGAATTATTAAGCTTCTTGTTTTCGGGTAGACCAACAAGGCAAGCACAACAACAATACCGATATTGGTCAGTAGTGTTCCGAGTGCTAATAATTCGTTAATGATCAACAACATAGGTTATTGTGACACTTGGCAATTAGTTTTTTGAGCTAATGATTGCAATGATTGCTCGCCAGTAACACGACTGCCATCAGCAAACACCCAGGTCGGATAACTTTTCACACCGGCATCGGTACATTC
>JAGONZ010000016.1 GCA_017992755.1 Candidatus Buchananbacteria bacterium
TTCGCTTGCTATTCGTCGCCAGATCTCGCGCATCCCACGGGGGATTCAAAATTATGCCGAGGTGTTATTAGAAGGAGCCTTATCCGTGGCTGATTCAGTCACTGGTGACCGTTACAAATCAAAACGTTTTTTACCATTGGCCTTAGCTTTTTTCTTATTCATTCTTGTCAGTAATTGGTTAGGCTTAATTCCTGGTGTTGGTTCAATCGGTTTCAATCAAGTACATGATGGGCACGCCGTATTTGTGCCATTGCTTCGTGGGACGACAGCTGATCTGAATACGACCTTGGCATTAGCAATTGTTGCGGTGGTTGCGACGCACGTCTTCGGGATTATGTTTACGAGTGCCTGGTCGCATTTTAATCGCTTTATTAATCTCCAAGCGCTGATGGCGATCCCACGCGAAATCCGCCGCAAGAATTACACCGCGATTCTGGTTAATCCCATTACATTCTTTGTCGGCTTGATTGAAATCATTGGTGAAATTGCTAAAACCGCTTCGTTGTCTTTCCGATTATTCGGCAACGTTTTTGCTGGTGAGGTCTTGCTGGCATCAATGGCCGTGATTCTCGCCTATGTGCTGCCAATCCCATTTGTGTTCATGGAAATCATGGTTGGCTTGATTCAGGCGCTGATATTTGCTATGTTAACCTTGGTTTTCCTGACGATTATGACTACCAGTCATGGGCATGAGGAAGGGGCGCATTAACGTGTTATTGACGTCTTCCCGGGCTTGACCCGGGATCTTACAGCCACAAGTTTCGCTAAGCTGCTTTGTGAGATGCCGCGAGTAAGATCCTGAATCAAGTTCAGTCCGCCTGCCAATAAAGGCATTCGGGCAGGGACGACGAAAGAAAGAGATGCTTTAAAAATTATAAAATTAAGAATTTAAAATTAATTAATACTATGGACTTGACTCTCTTAGCAAAAGCATTAGCAATTGGTATTGGCTCGATCGCACCGGCATTGGCCATCGGTTTTATTGGTGCCAAAGCAATGGAAGCAATTGGTCGCAATCCAGAAGCGGCGAGCCGCATTTTGGTACCGATGTTGTTGGCATCAGCGTTCGCTGAAGCGATCGCGATTTACGCCCTAGTTATCGCGTTCTCTATCTAGTGACGTGCTAATCAGTATCATTTCTAAAATGGTACTGATGCTGTAAGTCATTAGCTATTCTCGTGGACTCAATTATTTCAACATTTCATCTTGATTGGCGCTTGATGCTCGCACAAGCGATTAATTTTGCGATCGTCGCGTATGTGTTGTGGCGGTTTGCAATTAAGCCATTGTCGCAGATGATGGCCGATCGGACTCAACAGATTGAAAAAGGCTTAGCTGATGCTCAGCTCATGACTGACCGTCTTCAAGAAACTGAAGCCACCGTACTCACGACAATTAGCGAGGCGCGTCGTGAAGCTCAAGAAATTATTATCACTGCCGAAACTCAGGCGGAAAAGAAATATCGCGAGGCCGTGGAAAAAACCAAAGGCGACGTCATGACCATTATTCAAGAGGGCAAGTTGCAACTGGCGCGTGATCGGGAAGTGATGCTTCGTGAAGTGCGCACTGAAGTCGGAGAATTAGTAGTGACAGCAACTACCGCAATTTTAAAAGAAGTCGTTGATAAGAAAATTGATCGCAAGCTCATTGAGAAAGTAATTACCGACATTTCATGAGTAAGTTCAAAGATCAAGAATTAGCCCAAGTGTTCGCTGGTGCCATTGCTGACCAAAAAGGCGCAGCATTGACGCGGGTAATTCAAAATTTCTTGAAGTATTTACAAGCTCATGGGTTATTGAGTCGCGCTGAGCAGATTATCACCGCTTTTGATCAGCAGTATGATCGCGAGCAGGGGATTGAGCGAGCCGTGGTCACGACTGCTCGGGAATTACTGAAAGTTGAGCAGCAAGAATTGATTGATTTGCTCACCGAACATCGGGGCCGGCCGGTTAAGGCAGAATTTATTATTAATCCCGACCTCATTGGCGGCTTTATGGCTACTATTGGCGACGAGCAAATTGACGGCAGTCTTCTCGGAGCGATCGGGCAATTGAAACAGAAATTAACTCACGGCGTATGAACCATGACCAAATCGTTGCCACCTTACGCGAGCAACTCGACACGTATAAACAGCAAGTAACCATCGAGCAAATCGGTACCGTTTTAGCGGTCGGTGACGGCATTGCGACGATCTCTGGCTTGAGTCAAGTGATGGCCTCAGAAATGCTTGATTTCGGTAATAATGTTTTTGGCGTGGCTTTAAATCTTGAAGCCGACACGATCGGTGCCGTTATTCTCGGTAACTGGCAGTCAGTCTCTGAAGGTCAAACTGTGCGTCGCACTGAGCGTATCCTCGATGTACCTGTTGGTGAAGAATTGATTGGCCGCGTGGTGTCGACGCTCGGTGAAGCCCGCGATGGCGGCAGTCCGATCAGCGACAAAAAACGGTATCCAATTGAAAAGATTGCGCCTGGTGTTATCACTCGTGAACCGGTAACAGTGCCGTTGCAAACGGGCATTAAGGTTATTGATGCTTTAATTCCCATTGGCCGCGGTCAGCGTGAATTAATTATTGGTGATCGCCAGACAGGTAAAACTGCTTTAGCCATCGATACAATTCTCAACCAGAAAGACCAAAACGTAATTTGTATTTACGTCGCGATTGGTCAAAAAGAATCCAAGGTGGCGCGCATTGTTGAACGATTGCGCGAACAGGGCGCGATGAAATATACCATTGTTGTTACCGCCAGCGCTTCGGAGCCAGCGGCGTTGCAATACTTAGCACCATTTGCCGGTTGTGCTATGGGTGAATACTTTATGGATAAGGGCAAAGATGTCCTCGTGATTTATGACGATCTATCCAAGCAAGCCGCAGCGTATCGTGAAGTTTCACTTCTCCTGAAGCGTCCGCCAAGTCGTGAAGCCTATCCTGGTGACGTCTTCTATCTCCATTCTCGTTTATTGGAACGCGCTGCGCGTCTTAATGAGCGGTACGGTGGGGGTTCACTGACGGCGCTGCCAATTATCGAAACTCAAGCCGGTGATATTTCGGCCTATATTCCAACAAACGTCATCTCGATTACCGATGGTCAGATTTTCTTAGAAACCGATTTGTTCTATCAGGGTGTGCGACCAGCAGTTAATGCTGGATTGTCAGTGTCACGTGTTGGTTCGGCGGCTCAGATCAAGGCGATGAAACAAGTTGCGGGTAAATTAAAACTGGCGATGGCACAGTACCGTGAATTAGCGGCGTTTGCGCAGTTTGGTTCCGATCTTGATGACGCGACTCGTCAGCAAATTAACCTTGGCCAACGACTAACCGAAATTTTAAAGCAGCCACAGTATCAGCCGGTAACTGTAGCCGAGCAGGTGTTGAGCTTGTTTGCAGCTAATAGCGGCGAATTGGATGCGGTGCCGGTTGAGCGAATCTCTGAATTTGAAACTGGCTTGCGGCAGTATGTACGCTTGAATCAAGCTGAGCTCTTGGCCGTGATTACTGAACGTCAGAAGTTGGATGAAGAATTAGAAAATCAAATTCGCACGGTCATTGGTGAGTTTAAGCAAACTGTTGATTATTTGACTGCCTAATATGGCTCTGTCGACTAAATTAATTAAAACTCGACTACGCTCGATTGGTAATACCAAAAAGATTACGCGAGCAATGGAGATGGTATCGGCGGCCAAAATGCGCCGGGCTGTCAGTACAACACTGGCAACGCGCAGTTACGCTCAGACGACTGCCGAACTGGTGACGGCGTTGTCACAATACATTCACGAAGAATCGCATCCTTTATTGCGAGCTGGCAAAGGGGAGCAAACGTTAGCAATTTTAATTACTGCTAATCGCGGCCTGGCTGGTAGTTTTAATACCAACGTAATTACTGAGGCGCAAAAAGTTGTTGGTGACCAGGCGCGTTGGGTGACTGTTGGCCGTAAAGGGGTTGAATCGTTGGCGCGCGCTCAAGCTGACCTTGTCGCTGATTTTCACAAGGCAGATATTATTAATTCAGTTGAGTCCGTATTGCCGATTGTGAAATTAATCACTGCAGAATATTTGACGGGCAAGTATAAGCGCGTGTTAGTTATTTATACCGACTATATCTCCGCCTTAACTCAAAAACCACATGTAGAACAATTGTTGCCAGTGATAGTTGCACCCAATGAAGCTATTCAAGCAAATGAGACCCAAATTGCTTTTGAGCCGGATAGTGATACAGTTCTCGAAACAATATTGCCCCGCTATTTGGAAATTCGCTTGTATCAAGCACTATTGGAATCAAACGCCTCTGAACACTCAGCACGCATGGTAACCATGAAAAATGCTACCGAATCCGCAGGCGATATGATTGACGAGTTAACTTTAGCCTTTAACCAAGCTCGACAAGCAGCGATTACGCGAGAGATCGCCGAAATTGCCGGTGGTAAAGCGGCCTTAGCAGCATAATTATTATGAATATGAATACTGGAAAAATTACTCAAATTATCGGACCGGTGGTCGACGTGGAATTTGCAGCTGAGCTGCCAGCCATTTATGAGGCATTGGAAATTACTCGCGATGGTCAGCGCTTAGTGTTTGAAGTCCAACAGCATTTAGGTGAAAAGCAAGTGCGCGCCATTTCCATGGGTGCAACTGACGGCTTGCAGCGAGGCTTGGAAGTTGTCGCCACCGGCGCGCCAATCTCAGTCCCAGTTGGTGAGCAAACCTTAGGGCGCATGTTCAGTGTCTTGGGTGAGCCATTAGATGAAAAAGAGGCTGTTCAAACTAAAACTACTTTACCAATTCATCGCGCTGCTCCGCCTTTTAGCGAGCAGGCCACAACTGCTGAAATCTTTGAAACGGGTATTAAGGTTATTGATTTAATCTGCCCATTTATCAAGGGTGGGAAAGTCGGTCTTTTCGGTGGCGCTGGTGTCGGTAAGACGGTTATTATTCAAGAATTAATTCGAAATATTGCGGCTGAACACGGTGGTTACAGTGTGTTTGCCGGTGTTGGTGAGCGTACCCGTGAAGGTAATGACCTCTACGCCGAAATGAAACATTCAGGTGTTCTTGATAAAACAGCATTGGTGTTCGGTCAAATGAATGAACCACCAGGGTCTCGTTTGCGAGTTGCCTTGTCCGCTTTAACGATGGCTGAACATTTCCGCGATGCTGAACATAAGGATGTGTTGTTGTTCGTGGATAATATTTTCCGTTTCACGCAAGCTGGCGCAGAAGTATCAGCGTTGCTTGGCCGTATCCCATCAGCTGTCGGGTATCAGCCAACCTTGGCCTCGGAAATGGGTATGTTGCAAGAACGCATTACTTCAACAAAAAATGGTTCGATTACTTCGGTTCAAGCAGTCTATGTGCCAGCTGACGATTTAACTGATCCAGCACCAGCCACGACCTTTGCTCACTTGGATTCAACAGTTGTATTGTCACGTGCCTTGTCAGAGTTAGGTATTTATCCAGCCGTTGACCCATTGGATTCCAGTTCAACTATTCTTGATCCATTAATTGTCGGCGAAGAGCACTACGCTGTTGCTCGTGGCGTTCAGAAGGTATTGCAGCGCTATAAAGACCTTCAAGATATTATCGCGATTCTTGGTATGGAAGAATTATCACCAGTGGATAAATTAACGGTCTCGCGCGCCCGCAAAATTCAAAGATTCTTATCACAGCCGTTCTTCGTGGCTGAGGCGTTTACTGGTCGCAGCGGTGAATATGTGCCACTGGCAGAAACAATTCGCGGTTTCAAAGCAATTCTCGATGGTGAATACGATGAGGTTGCCGAGGGTGAATTTTATCTCAAGGGATCAATTGATCAAATAAGTCGTTAATTTTTAATTTCAAATTTTGTAATTTTGTAAATAATTTTTAAATCTCAATCTTTAAAAATTTTGATTTAAGGTTTATTTAAAAATTACAAAATTAAAAATTTACATTGTGCCTCTTAATCTCAAAATTGTAACTCCGGAACGCACCGTGATCGACGAGTCAGTCGAGCAGGTGACGTTGACGACTACGAGCGGCCAGATCACCATTTTGCCGCATCATGTGCCGTTGGTTACGGTTTTGCAACCAGGTGAGTTAATTGCAATTCGTAATTCCCAATTAGAGCAATACGCTGTCTCGGGCGGGTTTGCTAAAATTGATGGCGAATCAGTAACGGTGCTCGCTGACACCACTGAGCATATTGATGAAATAGATGAGGCTCGTGCTGAAGAAGCGAAGTTGAGAGCTGAAAAAGCCTTGGTTGAACGTGAGCGCCAAGATGATGTCGACTATACGCGCCTGGCGTCGCAATTGGAAAAAGAATTAGCCCGACTTAAGGTTGCGCGACGAAGACGGCATCAGCGCTAAATATAATTTTAAAAAAAGTCGTCAGTATCTACTGGCGGCTTTTTTATTTAGCTTCAAATTGTTATACTACATCCATGTTTAGTCGCAATCCACAATTCGATATTGTCACCATCGGCGGTGCGACGCGTGATATTATGTTTTATTCGAGCAATGGCAAAGTAATCAAGGGCTCAGCACTGACTGAGCAGCGATTAGTTGCTTTTGAATATGGAGCGAAGATTTTGGCAGATAAACTGTACATCAGTTTTGGTGGTGGCGCGGCTAATGTTGCGGTCAATTGTGCGTCTATGGGGCTCAAGACCGCCTTAATTGCTCGTGTTGGCAATGACGATCTCGGTGAATCGATTATCGATAATGCCCATCGGCAGGGGGTTGAAACCAGGTTTGTAACTCGCGACCCGAAGCATGACTCCGGGTTCTCGATGATTTTGACCTTAACTTCCAATGACCACGAGCACGTCGCTTTTTTGCATCGCGGCGCCAATAACGCGCTGGCAGCTGCCGATTTACCGCAGCGATTGTCAACACGTTGGGTGTATGTTTCTTCATTGCCTGAACGCAACTGGCTACCACTCATGCAACGCGCCATTAGTTATAAATTACCACTAGCGTGGAATCCTGGTCGAGCGCAATTAGTAAAATTATCAACGGTTAAAAAAATATTGCCGCATATTGAAAGTTTGCATTTAAATAAAGACGAAGCCTTGGAATTTTTTAAGATTACCAATGTCCGAGCGTTAATCAAAAAAATTCAAAAACTTGGCCCCAAGATTGTGGTGATTACAGACGCCAACAAGGGGGCGCATGTTGCAAGTAGTGACGAATATTATTTTATGAAAGCGAAATCTGTGAAGCGCGTTGATAGTATTGGTGTTGGCGATGCGTTCCATGCCGCTTTTGTCTCCGCCTTAGCCAAAGACAAACCATTGCCAGTCGCCTTAAAGTGGGGGATTCACAATGCTGCGGCCGCCATCGCCAAGATTGGCGCCCAAAACGGTATGCTAACAAAGGTACAAATTGAAAAACTATGAACCCATACATTATCATCGGCATCATCATTATCGGTGTGTTTGCCGCGCTCTACGCCAAAACCAAACTTAGTTAATCTAGGCAGATTATGCTGCGACGTCTACTCTCCGCCCAAAGTCAAAGCGTGACGGCAGCAGCAGTGCTGATTGGCGGCTTGTCACTGGCGAGTCGCTTGCTTGGGGTGGTTCGTGATCGAATCCTCGCCGGTCAATTTGGGGCTGGTACTCAGCTCGATGTCTACTACGCTGCGTTTCGGATTCCGGACACGATGTATAATTTAGTGATTCTTGGCACGATTTCAGCTGGCTTGATTCCGGTATTTACTTCGCTCTTGAGTCGCGATCAAAAAGACGCGGCTTGGCGCCTCATTGATAATTTATTTACGGTCGGGGCTCTGTTTTTAGTGGCGCTCGGCGGTTTTTTGTGGCTGGTAATGCCGTCGCTAGTGCCGCTGATTACTCCCGGGTTTGATCAGTCGTCACTCGCGTCAACGATTATGCTGAGTCGGATCATGCTGCTGAGTCCAATCTTAATGGGAATTTCAGCAGTCGCGGGAGCTGTTTTGCAATCTCATCGGCGCTTCTTGGCCTTCTCACTGGCGCCGATTATGTATAATGTGGGGATTATAATTGGCGCATTATTACTGGCGCCGGTATATGGTTTGGTTGGGTTGGCCTGGGGTGTAATCCTAGGTGCGTTATTGCATTTAATTGTTCAGTCATTCCCATTGACTAAGATTGGGTATCATTTTAAGCCACGATTAGAATTTCATAACCGTGACATTCGAACAGTTTTATTGTTAATGGGACCACGAACGGCGGCATTACTCGTCAGTCAGTTGCAATTAGTGGCCGCCACCATTATTGCTTCAGCTTTAGCGGCGGGTAGCTTGGCGGTTTATAATTTAGCGATTAATTTACAAAGTTTTCCGCTGGGATTATTTTCTGTATCACTGGCAGTTGCGGTGCTGCCGGTCTTAGCTTCAGCAGCAGCCAAAAAAGATTACGAAGGTTTAATTACGACGTTGTCATCAACGATTCGTCAGATGTGGTTTTTTGTGGTGCCGGCAGCGGTGCTTCTGTACGTGTTGCGGGCGCATGTTGTTCGGGTGGTTTTGGGCAGTGGTAATTTCGATTGGGTTGATACCCGCTTAACGGCAGCGATCCTGGGAATGTTTTGTCTTAGTATGTTCGCTCAGGGTGTATTGCCGTTACTCTACCGGGCATTTTATGCTTTACAAAACACCAAAACGCCTTTGCTTGTTGGTGTGGTTGCTTTGGTAATCAATATCTCATCAATATACGGCGCCTACATCTTGCTCGGGTCTGATACCTGGTTTCGATTTACCTTGACCGCCACCCTGAGAGTTAGCGACCTTATTGGTGTTGCTGATGTGCGAGTACTTGCCTTGCCTTTTGGCTTGCTCATTGCCTCAGTGGTTGAATTATTGCTCTTGGTGGTGTTATTGCGTCGACGTCTGGGTCGATTGGACGCGCGTAAATTGTGGGCGAGCAGTTGGCGAATTGCAACGGCGGCTGTGGGCGCTGGACTATGCGCATATGGCACGTTGCAAATACTTGGCGAAACAATTATTACGGAAACATTTTTGGGCATCCTATTGCATGGTAGCGTCGCTGGTACAGTTGGGATGCTGAGCTATGTTGTATTTGGTTATTTACTTTCAGTAGAAGAATTATTCATCTTTGCGGCGTCCTTGCGCAAAAAGTTATTTAAACAGGCAATTGCCAGTGAGGCAATTGCCACTGACTAGCGTGTATTGTAGGATTGACATGGGGATTGAGATTGGATAGGATGTATTCGCATTGAGCTTTTTAACAACAAGGAGAATAATCGTGGGCAAGATTACGCTTTCGGGTACTAATGAAGCTATCAAGAATGCTCTGTACAAACTTCCACGTGCTGGCAGACTCTCAGTGACAGCTCAGTTGGATATGACACCTCAGGTTGATCCACCGAAGAACGTCGTCTACATTATTGCGACTACCAATGGGCTGCAAGTGAATTTGCCCGTCGAGCCAATGCTCGCGCACATTCTGGATACCCTAAAGGCACATGCTGACACTAAGAAGAGTGAGCCGATTCGCTACGTTGGCGCGGCGGCTATGCTCTCTGAGTACACGAGTCGCGACTTAGGTCATAAATTCGTACAGTTTAGGGAGTTGGCACAGCTCGGAGGCATGAGCGGCTGGATTACAGTGGAGTACGCCAATGGCTTGAAGGTCGAGTTTAGCTTCATGCGTAACACGATCGTCTTTGAGTGGGAAGAATTGACACTGGCTGGCCCCGCCACACAACTCCCTGACGATTTTAAGTGGTTTAAGGAATACAGATTGCACGGGTTAACAATATCGTGATCCCCGCGAACTTAATTGTACATCAATCAAATAGGTCGCCTCATTGTCTAATGTAGGCGGCCTTTATCTTTTTAAGTGGTTCTCCAAACAACTAATTGCATCCCGCAAATCAATTGCCTTAGTTCGCACCGGTTCCCATAAATCACCAACTTCTTTAAGTCGTTTCTCAATCGTTTTGATCGTGAACTTTTGCGGCTTAAGCGTGGTCTTTAATTCTTCCCATTTGAGTGGTGTCGAAACTGACGCTCCCGGCCAGGGGCGGACCGAATATGGTGCGGCTAAGGTTTGTCCGTAGCGGTTTTGTAGGAAATCCAAATAGATAAGCTTTTGGCGTTTTGAAGGTGAGCGCTCGATGCTGGTAATCTTTGGTAGTTTCTTGTTTACGATCGTCGCAATTAATTCGGCAAATTGTTTGACTTCATCGTAGCGATATTTGGCACCGAGTGGTACAAAAATATGGAGGCCAGTTTTCCCTGAGGTTTTCAAATAATTATCTTGGCACGCTAGATTGAGCGTATCATGAACTTCGCGCGCCACTTTCACTAATTCATAAAATTTATTTTCGCCCGGATCAAGATCAATAATCAGGTAATCAGGGTATTCGAGCATGCCAACACGCGAATTCCAAGGATTGAGTTCAATGCAGCCGAGATTTGCCAGATACAACAGTGTCTCAACATTTTGACACAGCAAATAAGTGAGTTGTGTATCTTTGCTTTGGGAATAAATCTTGGCAGTTTCTACAAATGAGGGCAGTTTCGCGGTGAAGTTCTTTTGAAAGAAATTCTTCCCGTCGATGCCATTGGGGTGGCGATTTAAAGATTCAGGTCGGTCAATAAGATACGGCAAAATCGTTGGCCCGATTCGTTCGTAGTAATCAAGGAGATCGCCTTTGGTATAGCCCTCGCGCGGCCAAAACACTTTATCTAAGTTAGTTAGTTTGAGCTTTTTGGAATGAGTCGCAGGCTTTTTTGTGGCCAACGCTTCGGCTTTGGCAATTTCGTTGCCTACGGTTCGCCAGGTTTCTTGGCCGCGCTGAACGTTGATTGTTAACCAATACGGACCTCGTTTATTTTCTAGATATGGACTGTTGGCATATTTGGCGATTATGCCTTCGTAGCCTTTTTCTTGAGCAGTTTTAAAAAAATGTTCGCCGCGAGTCTCAATGTGCTCACTAATTTTAAGCTTCTCTAGCTTTGGTAAAACTCGCTTAAGTTTGGCTTTCCGTTCGCGTAAGGGGAGTGAGCGCAAATCCTCGCCATCTAAATATAGTAGATCAAAAATCATGTACGTTAGCGGTACATGATGTTCTGCATATTGCTGAAGTTTTTGAAAATTACCGGAGCCATCTTCATCAAGAGCCACAATTTCACCATCAAGCACAACCTGGTGCTTTACATGACGCAGGGCGTTAATAATTTCTGGGTAGTGGTCGTTACATGATTGTCCGTTGCGTAAATATAGGTTGACGTTTCCGTAGCCAACGTCGGCCAGGGCTCGATACCCATCCCACTTCACTTCAAATAGCCACCCTTCGCGGTCAAAAGGCGCGTCAGCAAGCGTCGCGAGCATAGGTTTGATGTTGTGCAGCATATGGCAAATGGTAGGGACAGGTCCCTGCCCGAATGTTTATGGCAGGCGGGGCGACCTGTCCGAATTCAATTCCTCCCCTAGGGTAGGGGAGGTGTTATGGGTGGGGTCGTTGTTACATCACGAATAATACCCTCAAACACACGATAACTCAAGCAGGACTTTGCATTGACAATTGACACAAATAATCCTAAACTAGGCTCAGTTCTTACCAAATCAATTCAAACCAAGCGAGGTGAATTCAATGCAGCAAGGTTCAGAAGCGGCGGTGACTTTTGTGCCAACTGGGCGCACTCCGGATTTCTATATCCTGGACGATGACGGTGTCTACGGCTTTCGTATCCTGGAAGATCCGAAGTATCCAGATCAAGAGAATTTGCTTGTCGTGGAAATCATTGGCCAGGTAGTATATGCTCGTGGTGGAAAGGCTATTCCCGATGAGCGCTTCGAACTCATTGCGTACGAGCCGAATGCCGATACGTGTATTCTGGCGCGGGCAGGGGGTGACATGCTAGATGTCGTTCCGGTAGCAGGTTTTATGGAGTACGACCAAGCTTTGGCGGCTGCCCAGAATGTGGAATGGAGGCGCAGTAATCCTGGCTGGCAACAAGCGACTACAACGACGATGGAGTTCATCACGCGTGTTCTCGAGCAAGATGCCGAGCACCGCACTGAATAGCAATAGCCAACTTCTCTAGGCCCCTACATACTGTAGGGGCTCTTTTCTTACCTACCATTGATTTTTGCCCCATTTTTTAGTACTCTTGAAGCAATGTCTACTCAAAGCAAAATCCGAAATTTCTGCATTATTGCTCATATCGACCACGGCAAATCCACCCTTGCTGATCGGTTGCTTGAGCATACCGGCACGATTTCTAAGCGCGAGATGAAAGATCAGTTACTTGATCAAATGGATTTAGAGCGCGAGCGGGGGATTACAATCAAATTGCAACCAGTACGAATGCAATGGCAAGGGTATGAATTAAACTTAATTGATACTCCAGGTCACGTTGATTTTACGTATGAAGTTTCTCGGAGTCTTTTGGCGGTTGAAGGCGCATTATTATTAGTTGATGCCACGCAAGGTATCCAGGCGCAAACACTGGCTAATTTATATTTGGCGCTCGATCAAAACCTGATGATTATTCCGGTGATCAATAAAATTGATTTGCCAAATGCTCAAATTGAGAAAGTCGCTTTGGAGATTATGAATGTGCTTGGCTGCGAACGATCGGAGATTGTCTTGGCATCAGGTAAAACCGGCCAGGGCGTTGATGATGTTCTGCAAGCCGTGATCGATCGCGTCCCCGTGCCGCGCGAATCGATTAGCAATGATTTGCGCGCCTTGATTTTTGATTCCGTTTACGACGAGTATCGCGGCGTAATTGCGTACATCCGCGTTTTTGATGGCACCCTTAAAGCAGGGGATGATATTAAATTCGTTTCGACGAGCACGCCAACTGATAGTTTAGAAGTTGGTTACTTTAGTCCGAAGCAAATTAAAAGCGCTTCTATTTCCGCTGGAGAAATTGGCTACATTGTCACTGGCTTGCGCGATGTGTCACTGAGTCGCGTCGGTGATACGATTACTGGCGCTAAAAATAAGGTCGAACCATTGCCAGGGTTTAAAGAAGTGAAGCCAATGGTGTATGCGGGTGTGTTTTGTAAAGACGGTAGTGACTTCAGTAAATTACGCGAAGCGATTGAGAAATTGAAACTGAATGACGCGTCGCTCAGTTACGAACCAGAAAATTCTCAAGCCCTGGGTTTTGGCTTTCGTTGTGGCTTCTTGGGGTTGCTCCATTTAGAAATTTTCCAAGAACGCTTGCGCCGTGAATTTAACCTTGATCTAATCGTCACGACTCCGAGCGTGGCTTATAATCTGACGTTCAATGATGGCCGCGAAGAAATTATTTATAATCCATCATCGTTTCCTGATCCAACCAATATTCAGCTGGTTGAAGAGCCAATCATGAAAGTTGATATTTTTACCCCCAAAGATTACCTCGGGCAGGTGATGCAATTAGCGACCGTTAAACGGGGCGTGTATCTTAATACTGAATACTTGGATGAACAGTTGGCAGTGCTGCATTATGAAATTCCGTTAACCCAATTAGTTGTTGATTTCTATGATTTGCTCAAGTCATTGACCGCGGGTTATGCCTCGCTCAATTATGACTTTCTTAAATACGAATCAACTGATGTTGTAAAAATGGATATTGCCGTGGCTGAAGAAAAAGTTGAAGCGTTGTCGTTGATCACATATCGCGACAGTGCTCACGGCGTTGGTAAAAAGATTGTTGAGACGCTCAAAGAAGTGTTGCCACAGCAGCAATTCATGGTCAAAATCCAAGCAATGGTCGGCGGCAAGATTGTGGCTGCTGAGCGCATTAGTGCTATGAAAAAAGATGTAACGGCTAAGCTCTACGGTGGTGATTGGTCACGCCGGGCGAAATTATTAGAAAAACAAAAAAAGGGCAAAAAGAAAATGATGGGCTTAGGACGAGTGGAGATTCCAACTGAGGCTTTTTTGGCGGTGTTGAAAAAATGATATAATTACACTATATGGAAGACAGATTCATCAAAATTCTCCCGGGGCTCTTGTCGTTGCTAGTTTTACTTATGACATATGTGCAAATTGTAGTTCTTGGAGCAATTCTTGAGGTTTCTTTAGTCGGTGTCTGGGCAATTCTCATGTCGCCACTATCTTTAGCGGCAGGCGTAACAGGTCTTGCAATCAATTGGCGCTCGAAGGGAATAGGCCTCTTTCTGGCTGTGATTGGCACTGTTATAAATTTAGGATTGATATATATTTATTACTTATAACTCTCCATCCCGTCGTCTTCGTCACACACACACTCACGTCGTCCCGGCCACTTCTCTTTTTCGTCGTCCTGAACTTGATTCAGGATCTTACGCGCTGCACCACATCTACTATCTTTTATTACATCCTCCAACGCCACCCCCCCCCCCGTCATCCCCGCCAGGTTAAAGCGGGGACCTCCACATATCATTCAATCTATCGAATCAAATCCTCATGTAAATCTTTCCATTGAGGGTTTGTTTTATTTATAAGATTAATCTTCCATGATCGCCGCCAACGCTTCATGAGCTTTTCACGTCGAATTGCATAGCCAATCTCAGTAAACTGTTCATAATATACAAGCTTTGTTAGGTTGTATTTATACACAAATCCCGTTGGAAATTCATGATGTTGCCATGACCGTCTTTGAATATCTGCAGTGATACCAACGTAAAACACTGAGTGAAAATCATTAGTCATGATATACACGTATGAATACTGGCATTTCATGCATCCCTTGTTATTGAATTTAAATGTGGAGATCCCGGATCTGCGCTGCGCTCCGTCCGGGACGACGTAATAGGTTTACAGGATGACGAAATATACTATGTTAGTAACGATACCATTCAGTAGATGAAAATAAACTAAAAACACGGCCCATTAAGGACCGTGTTTTTATTAATAACTAGGTATTAGTACGCCAAAAACGGCAGCACCGAAAATAGCACCATTGAAAGGATGACCAAGATCGAAACGATTCCCCACAAGATGCGATGTTTTTGTGATGATTTCATATATTTCAGAATAACAAATTTCTACTGATTTGTCTGCATTGAAACGCCGTCATTTTTATGATAAACTACTGCCACTACACCCTCTTTTTGTATGGAAAAAAAGTGGCAAATCTTACCCGCAGCCCCCGAAACACTGCGTCAGCAATTCCCGGAATACAAGCCGGTGATTTTGCAATTACTGTATAATCGCGGATTAACTGAACAGGTAGCTATTGATAAATTTCTCAATCCCAGCTACGAACACGATATTCTTGATCCGTATTTATTCGTGGATATGCACAAAGCAGTCGAGCGGCTCGTGTACTCAATTATTCACAATGAGCCAGTAATGGTCTATGGCGACTATGATGCCGACGGTGTGTGCTCCTCAA
>JAGONZ010000017.1 GCA_017992755.1 Candidatus Buchananbacteria bacterium
GCTGAAAGATCACTGGCGTTGTTGATGCTATAGGCAATACCTGAAGCGAGATTAATACCACTTGAGACATATAAATTGGAAGTTGTGGCGCTCGTCGATGTGGTATAGCCAGTCACGAGGTTGGTAATCGTGGAAGTGGCGGTATTGACCAGGACACCACCAGACAATGTACTTAACCCGGTAACCCCGACATTGCCTGACTTATCAACCTGGAATAGAGAGCCGGCCGTACTCGAAGCCACCTGGAATAACAAGTCCATTGTTTCACCCACTACTGATGAGACAGCGAACTTAGCGAATGGCGTAGTAGTACCAACGCCAACTCGTGCATTAGCTACCGAACTCGATGACAGGGTAGTGTTTTGGTACATACCTGTACCAAAAATCGCACCGCCGATATTAAGTTGCCCGCTTGTTGCAGCATTGACAACAGTCAGGTTAGAACCTAGAACAATGTTATACGAGCCAGAAACAATATCAGAGCCAGCAGCACGTCCTAGCGCCACATTATAATCACCCGTGAGCAGGTTAGCCCCGGTGCCTCCATTGAGAGCAGAGCCACCGACAGCGACGTTGTAGTCGGCACTAGTTGAAAGCACGAGTGCACTTGCACCAACGGCGACGTTCCCAGTGCCTGTATTATTCAAGAGAACTGCGTCTCCAACTCCAGTATTGTAAGAACCAGAGACATTACTCAATAATGCACGAGCGCCAAGAGCGGTATTCCCTTGGCCAGTACCATCCGATGCCTCCAAAGCGCTTGCACCAAGAGCGGTGCTTCCAACACTAACTCCATTACATACATAATTATAAAGTGATTTCGTGCCTACTGCGGTTGTCTGCCAGCAATTCTCATCGAAGTATTGACCAGCACTATCACCTACTGCCAACATTTGCTTAGTTGAGGAGCCAGTAAGGATAGTGATACCCTCTTGCTTAAATGAGCCAGTTGTATTGACCTCTATATAGCCAGTAGCCACTGTTATATTTCCAGTACTGTTAACATAGAGATCATCATCGAAGTAATACCCTCCAGTCGCACCACTAAACGACAAGATGTCGCCGCCATTGTCATATGATATTCCTGCAAAGTCACTGCCATTTGAATCACCCAAAACCAGTGATGGGGACGAATCGTTAAAAATTCCTACATTCCCATCTAAATAATTAACGTCACTACCTGATGTTATCCATTGAGAAGCGCCGGTGGTGATACACGTACCATTAATCGCATAACAGCCACTCGAGATATCAAAGCCACGATCGGCGGTGGTAGTAGCTGAGCTTGATATCACTAATTGACCCGTAGAGGTGCTATTTGACAAATAAACACTACTGCTGCCATCAGCACTCGAAAGCGCAAGGATAGGATTAGAATTCAAAGAAGGATCTTCGATCACATAGGTGGCATTTTGCAAAAAAATCGCTGAAGTGCCCATTACCATACCGGAAATCATCGGGTATTTAGTACCTCCTATATCATAACCTCCAAAGGTAAGATACGTGTCGAGATTACCGATAGTTGTAGTTGCAAAATCAGTTCCTTGAAAAACAACACTGCCATCCACAGACAGTACAGCCCCAGGAGTCGATGTGCCAACCGCAAGTCGATCATTAATAATCACATCACCATCAGTAAAATAACCCGCAATATTATCGCCGCTACTTCCTGAGGCGCTGGCTACTAAAGCAATATTTTGAGGTGCGGTCGAGCTTGATGCAGTAAAATAACCACCAGCGTTAACAGTGCCTGTAACACCAAGTAACGCCAGATAATCTGCACTATCGGTATCATTACTTGCAAAATACCCACCTGCATTTGTTAGTGAGCTATTTTTTGCATACCCAAAGACACCGACATTAAACGCGGTTGATGTTGCAAGTATTGAAACACCACGAACACCAATATACGAATCGCCACCAGCAATTGCGTTGTTTGATCTGAGCGATAAAATACCAGAAGTATCATTCATTTGCGAAAGAATACCTCCCAAACTCGACTGAGTGAAATCTCCCGTGTGATACAGACCAAAAGGGTTAAGTGCGGAGTCGATAGTAGCTGCATACGTTTCGCCAATTGAGCCACTAACCCTCAGGGTACTCGAGACATGCACTTCATCCTTAAACCATACAGGAATTGTCGAGGATGGAGTAAGAACTGCGCTGCCAAAATTTGTATCGTACGACCAATCATTTGTGCCACTTCCTCCTGTAATGCCCAGAGACGACGTCGGCGTCAACGTATAACCTCCAGAACCATTACCAACCAGAATTTGACCATAGGTCGGAGTAGTAGCAGTACCAGTACCGCCATTACTAATCCCCAAAATACCCGTCACTTCCGTAGCCAAGTTAACCAGCCCTGCTGTCACATAGCCGGCAGTCGCTCTCAAAATTCCAGTCAACGAAGAAGCTAAGCGTGTCGTACCAGTAACAACGAAGTTACCAGCAGCTGTGGTCGTTGCTGATGAAGAGCCAATCGAGCCGATACTAGGTGCACTGTACGTGCTAGTAGAGAGAAAATCTGAAGAAGTCAAACCATCAAGCTTGTCGGAGTTGAAAGAATATGGGGATGAAGTTAAACGCTTGCGCGGAGTAAACGTTTCTTCAAACGAGCCATTACTGTCGGCATCAAATCGGACTTCGAGATACAAGCTATCGCTATTGAAATCAATCGTCGACATTGAAGTCGATGTGCCAAGAGGCGCCGTGAAAACGCCATTGATTACCGATACAGCGCCGGGACTCGTCGTGGCAGTCCACGACTCAAACCACACCGGAGTCCCACCACTAGGATCAGTGTAAATTAGAAATAAGAAATTATACGAGCCAGTAGTTAGCGGTAGTCCACCATCATCCGCCACTTTACCTTGATAGGTGATCTGTTGATTTACCCCAGGTGCCGCTTGCAGCGGACGAATCGCATCGCGCACGAACCAACCCGCAACCATCAAGAGCGGCGTGACCACTGCGGCCGCCATTAACCACCGGCGTCGAGCCTTCGAACGCTGGGATGGACTGTGATAGTATTGGATGGTCAAAAAAGACATCTACTTCAATAATTGGTCAATGCTATTTCGAGTTAAAACCTTGGCCACTGCTGCCAACGTCTCGAGAGTTGGATTATGGTTAAACCCGCCTTCAAGTTTAGCCACATTTGAAAGCGTCAATTGAGCCTCGCGAGCTAACCCTTCTTGCGACAAATTACGGCGATGCCGTAAGTGTTTAATATTGTGGCTTAAGCGCTTCGAAGGGGTTGACATACTTTCACTATAATGATAACAATAAAAAGCTAGCTATTTAGGAATAGCTATACGTTGATACTATATTGTGGGCGTGCTGGGCAGTCGCTCGCTTGTATCCTTCCATACAATCGTGCTGTCAATATAATGAATTTATTATAGCATAAATTTCGGAATTTCTCCAAACAAAATACTGCTTATTGATTAAAAAAATAAGCAGTATTTTTTGTTGCAATAAAAATTTATTATTGCAGTTGAATTTCATCTAAATTTAGAGCTGCTGGCTGATCAATACTAATTGGGTTAGTTGTAGTCGCGGCATAAATTCTGATCGTCCCATTCTCAGTGGTAGTACTTACCCGAACAGCACCATTAAATTCGAATGATGATGTCGGCGGTTGACGGTGATCAAAGACAATCCATAGCATCGAAATTGTCACAGCCAAGGCGGCCAACAAAATCACCAGCCAAAGTTTTATTGCTGTAGTTTGCACTCCTGTCATTCGTGACTGACTAACTGGTGACACTTCGGTATCAAGTACCGACTCAACTGAATTCTCGGGTAAATGCGCGTGATCATTCCAGGTAGTCAAACGCCAACGCTCCGCATGATCTTGCGTGATGGCACTTGATTCGTAGGCAAAGGTAGTAATGCCGGTATTGTCGGTTTTAAGATGCCACAAGAATTCCCAATACTGGGCTGCCGTAAATTGTTCCCCGTGAATCACGCACCCGAGCAATACTCGTAGAAAGATTCCATGACTCACGACTGCAACATGTTCTTCTGGCAGAGTTCGAATATAGGCCAGGGCTGCTAAAGCCCGCTCTTTCAGCTCTGCAAAATTTTCTTCGTCTGAGTAGTGCCACTCAGGCTCATTGAGATGCGCTTCAATTTCCTTTTCAATTTGAATAATTTCTGGGTCATTTAAAGACCGACACTTCATAATGCTCGGTTTACGCCGCTCGACAAACAATTCATTTTGTTCAAATGGTACCTTCAAGTGTCCCGCGATAACCTCAGCAGTATGAATGGCTCGCGGCATTGTACTAGAAATCAGACGATCAATTCGTAGCGAACCCAACCGCCTAGCCACCAAATCAGCTTGGTTAACACCTTTGGGTGTTAGCTTTGCCTCAAAGCCATGATAGATATCACTGGCATTGGATTCACTTTCGGCGTGGCGAATAATATAAAGTTTCATATGAAGCAATTAGCGAACACTATTCGTGCTCAGTTCCGCGTGGAACATTCTTAGCGACAATCATCTCTTGCTGAGTCCCACACCACGGACAATACCAAGTGTCTCGTTGAGGGGCGTCACCAATGGCCCACCATTTTTTGCATTCCTCGCAACAAAAGTGAGTAAGCAACTCTATAGAAGCTTTTCCTTGTATCATAAACCTAGTATAACGATTATCAGGCGATAATGAAACATTGACTAAGTTGCAATATACTACTAATATGGCTTTTGGGTCATTAACAACACACTAGATCAGGGAGGAGTACGAACATGTGCCAAGAGACATCTTCGCCTACTGATGCTGCGATTATAGCTGCAAAAGCACATTGGGAACGAACGAAAACCCAACGAAAAGTAAAGGTTGACTTTGATAAGCTTCTCGAGCTTTTCACAGGCAATCAATACTCTCACATGCAAATTGCCAAACAGGTCGGAGTAAGTCGCGAAGGCATCCGTCAAATTTATAGTCGATATTTCTGTGGCTTACTAGGCAACTACGATAAACAAAAATCTTGCGAGCTAGCCGCTCAGAGAAAAGAAATCCGAATTCAAGTGTCATTTAGAAAAGACCATCCAGCAGCCGCAATCCTGGCGGTTCTGGAACTAAAGGGTTTTAATGTAGCCCCGATACTTAGCAAAAATCGAGCCGTTAGGAAATGCATGGTAACCATCAATGACCAGATTTGTAGTTTCCACTCATCCCAGACTATCTTCACCGTCAAAGAAAGAAAGAGAGAAACTAAGTATTTCAGATTTACAGTTAGCAAGTCATTGTGCGCCGCTACCACTTTCACAATCCTCCACTGCTGTCCTCAACAACAAAATCTGGTATTTGTTGTTCCTTCTGAATCGATACTCCAAGAATATTTGCCTGGCAACTGCAAAAAGAATAACCTAAACATCCCCACCAGCAATAGCCCGGTTTACAATAACTGTTTTCCGCGCATTTCATGGTATGCCTATCTGAATGCCTGGCATCTACTTGAAGTGAAGACTTGATACTATTCAAAAAGCCCACTCGCATCTCCGAGTCGGGCTTATTTATTTCAGTACTGAATTGTGGACCTTAAGGGATTTGAACCCTTTACCTCTTCCATGCCATGGAAGCGCTCTACCAAGTGAGCTAAAGGCCCGCGTGTCTAATCTGAAAGTTTCATTATTATGGCACATTCGCTTTTAGTAATCAAGAATCAGATTGTTTCATGTAAATCATTTTACAACAGGGGATAATAGAGTAGGGGATATCTAGTACATTCTTTTATACGTTCCACGTGGAACATATTATTACCTATATTTAAATACATATTAGGCACAATTGTCAATGAGGGGAAAAGATATGTCTAGACATGTCTAGACATTTGTCCCCCATAGACACAGGTTATCCCCAGTTATCCACTTTGTAGGGGATTATCCAATAATAGAGACATTTAATACCCTCTTAGCTAAATTGACATAATTAAGTTATTGGCGCGTCACAATGTATATAAGCTACTAATTCATAACATTAGGATAGATATATGGGTATTATCTTATGGATCATCTTTGGGGCGCTAGTTGGTTGGGTCGCCTCAATGATCATGAAGACTGATGGTCAGCAAGGGGCGATCATGAATATTGCGGTCGGTATCGTCGGTGCCCTCATTGGCGGTTGGTTAATGAGCGTCTTCGGCGGGACGGGGATTACTGGGTTTAATATCTACAGCTTCCTCGTAGCATTGCTCGGCGCGGTTATCTTGATTGCGATTGTTAAGGCGGTTCGACGGTAACCTGAAATAAAATAATGAGAGCCGCTTCGTGAGAAGCGGCTCTTTGTTTTCATGTAGGGTTATCCGAGGAGCTCTTCTAGCGAGCGCTCTGGCTGCGCATCAAACACTTTTTTGAACTCTTTGTGGCGCCAGCCATCATTAATCACTTCCCATGACGCCCGGTCAAGCTCAAATTGGACCCGAATCCCGTCGTCGGTCGTAAACTCTGAACGCAAGGTCCGAACGGGATGCGCCGCTGAATTCAACTGCTCCAGATCAAATGAATCCTCATCGGGCCAGACACTCGCCTTGAGACTAGTAATATCTGGGTCAACAGGGTCGAGATGTTGCCGATGCACATATACAGTGACTGTCAAGCCAGGATGCAATTGGCAACAGTGCTCAGTTCGACCCAAGCTTTTCTGAACTTTTGTCCAATCACAGTCGGGAATCCAGGCAGTAAAGCCTATCAGCTCAAGTACTTGTGCCTCTGGCTCCTCTTGAGACAAAGGTACCACTGATTCTGCCGGAACATCGGATTTATTCATGACTTATTCCTCCAATCGTTGGTTGAGTTTTCAAGTTGCGATCATTGATAACATATGCCCAATTGTATTGGGTGTCAACTGAAAAGAACTAATTTATCTGTGCCCTCGGCAGGAGTCCCCGCCCGAACGTACCCGGTTCGGTACGGGCGGGGAACCTACAATTAATGCTTCCACCTGGAATTGAACCAAGATCTTGTCCTTAGGACGGACTTGCTTTATCCATTTAAGCTATGGAAGCGTTTGATTTGAACTTTAACTTAATTTGTGGTAAAATAAAGCCATTCAATCACGGTTAATCATAGCACGGACGTATGCAAATTCAATGGTACGGACAATCATTCTTTCGAATTACTGCCAAAACTGAAGCTGGAGAAATCTCTATTATTATGGATCCAGCAGGGGACGATCTTGGCCTCAAGATTCCTCGAATCAATGGCGACATCGTCACGATTTCTCATGATCATGGAGATCATAACAATCTCGATGCGGTACGCGGCGAACCTTTCGTCATCACTACACCTGGCGAATTTGAAACCAAGGGCGTTTTTGTGTATGGCATTCCAAGCTACCATGACAACAAGAAGGGGAGCGAGTACGGCTTAAACACAATTTATATAGTTAATGTCGAAGACCTTAACGTCGTCCATTTGGGCGATCTTGGCCACACACTCTCAAATGAGCAGCTCGAGCGCCTTTCAAATGTCGACATTCTATTAATTCCAGTCGGTGGCACCTACACGATCGACCCAACGATCGCCACCGAAGTCATGTCGCAAATCGAACCCCGAATTGTGATCCCAATGCACTACGACTTACCAGGACATAAGGATTCAATGGCTTCAGTTGATGCCTTCGTCAAAGCGTCAGGCCTCGTCCCTGAGCGCCTCGAGAAATTTAAAATCTCCAAAAAAGACTTGCCAACTGATGACACCAAGCTGATCATTCTCCAGCCGTAATTATTGAGTTCATGCCCCGAACAACCGTTACACCAACCGCACCTAAACGTTCGCGAGCGACCAAAGCAGCGCCACGCCGCACCAATCGACGTCGTCTGAACGCTCCGATCATAGAGCCACGTTTCGTTGACATCAATGAGCCGGCGGCCGTTCGGAATTCACACCACCTCACGTTAATAATTGTAGGTGCTGTTGCCTTAGTTATCGTTGGTATGTGGATGTGGAATTTACAGCGGGTAATTGTGGCCACGGAGAATCGTGACCGAACCCTAGCCGGCGATGTCGCTGAAACCCTACGTCTAGTGGACGCTCAATTCTCCGGCATCCGTCGCAGCTTGGAATCACAGCAATCGACCACCACCGCTGCCACCAGTACTGACTTAGCAGCACTCAAAGAATCAGTCATTAGACAAATTGAACAAAGCCTGGGTCCAGACAGTTGGCCAGAACACAGTTCCCAACCGCTCAAGCTCAGCCTGCGCTATCCAACCACCTGGTTTAAGCAGGAAACCGCTGATTCAGTCATCATCCGCAGCTACCAATCAGCCACTAACACTCCAGATGTCTTGGCTCAAGTAATGATCACGCGACACGACAACCCGACGCGCTTGTCAGCCGACGAATATCACCGCCTCCAACCTGAATACGCCACCTACATCAAAGCCAGCACCACCGTTATGGTTGCGGGCCGGGCGATTAACCGCTACATTGAGACGCCGCTTGACGCCGCCAATAGCCATTCGCTACTCTATCTCAATAGCAGTTCCACGATTTATGAGATCGATCTCTACAGCCGTAACGACACTTCCATCTACGAACCAGTGTTTATAAACATCCTGTCGACGATTAAGCTGCTACCGTAATTTTAAGACCATGCCCGAAACAATCCCAACTACAACTACACCACTCATCCCTGACACCGTCAGCGAACAACAGATTGGCGCCGAAGTCCAACAAAGCTATCTCGACTATGCAATGTCGGTTATCGTCTCGCGCGCATTGCCAGATGTCCGCGATGGTTTGAAACCCGTTCATCGCCGCGTCCTCTACGCGATGTGGGATATTGGTTTGCGCTCCAACGCGAAGTTCCGCAAATCAGCGAACGTCGTCGGTGAAGTAATGGCTAAGTATCATCCCCACGGTGATATCGCCATTTATGATACATTAGTTCGCTTGGCTCAAGACTTCTCGCTCCGTCATCCATTAGTCAAAGGCCAAGGTAACTTCGGCTCGATGGACGGCGATAGCGCGGCCGCTATGCGGTATACGGAAGCTAAGCTCTCAGCCGTGGCTGAAGAGATGCTGTTTGATATTGATAAAGGCACGGTTGATTTTGTCCCGAACTATGACGGTGCTCACAAAGAGCCACGCGTCTTGCCTGCCAAATTACCAAACTTACTGATCAACGGCACCCAGGGCATCGCGGTCGGTATGGCCACGAACATTGCACCGCACAACCTAGCAGAAATTGTTGACGGTATCATTCACCTGATCGAAAATCCAGAATGCTCAGTTGATGATTTGATGCAGTTTGTGAAAGGTCCTGATTTTCCAACAGGCGGCATCATTTACAATATCAACGACATTAAACAAACGTACGCCACTGGTCGTGGCGGTATCGTAGCTCGCGCCACCACCGAAATTGAAGAGATGAAAAACGGGATGTTCCGGATCATCGTCAGCGAAGTCAACTATCAAACTAACAAAGCTACTCTCCTAGAAAAGATTGCCGAGCTGGTACGCGAAAAGAAAATTGAAGGGATCAAAGATTTGCGTGATGAATCAAACAAAGACGGCGTCCGCGTCGTGATTGAACTTAAGAAGGACAGCTACCCAAAAAAGATTCTCAACCAATTATTCAAACACACCCAACTCCAAACTACCTTCCACTCCAACATGCTGGCCTTGGTTGATCGGATTCAACCACGCGTTTTGACGCTCAAGATGATTCTTGAGGAGTACGTCAAGCATCGCCAAGAGATTGTCCGTCGCCGGACTGAATATGATTTGGAAAAAGCCAAAGACCGCGCGCATATCTTGGAGGGCTTAGTGATCGCTTTGGAAAACATCGATAAGGTGATTGAGACGATCAAAAAGTCCCGCGATCGCGAAGAAGCCCGTGACAACTTAATGAAAAAGTTTAAGTTGAGCGAGCGCCAAGCGATCGCTATTCTGGAAATGCGTCTCCAGCAACTCGCCAACCTTGAACGGCTGAAGATTGAAAATGAGTTGGCCGAAAAAATGAGGTTGATTAAGGAATTGGAAACGATTCTGAAATCACCAGCGAAGATGCTTCAGATCATCAAAGACGAAGCCCTTGAACTCAAAGACAAATACGGTGAACCACGCCGCACGAAGATCGTGCCTCATGGTGTCGACGCCTTTACGATGGAAGACTTGGTACCAAACGAAGAAGCGATCGTCATGGTGACGAGCGACGGCTATATCAAGCGCTTACCACCGGACACCTTCAAGAAACAAGAGCGCGGCGGCAAAGGGATTATCGGCCTCACGACCAAGGAAACAGACAGCGTGGAGCATTTATTCTTGATCTCCACTCACGCTGACTTGTTATTCTTTACGACTCGTGGTCGTGTCTTCCAGCTCAAAGGCTATGACGTGCCGCAAGCATCGCGTACGGCCAAAGGCCAAGCCTTGGTGAACTTCTTGCAATTGGCACCCAATGAAAAAGTGTCAGCAATTCTGCCATCAACCGACATTGAAAACGACAAGTACCTGATCATGGTCACGCGTTGCGGCACGATCAAGAAAACTCCGATCGAGGATTTCAAAAACGTCCGTCGCTCTGGCTTGATTGCTTTGAAAATTAAAAGTGATGACAACCTGGAATGGGTCCAACCAACCAACGGCACCGAAAACATCATCCTGGTTTCCGCTGGGGGACAAGCCATCCGTTTCAAAGAATCTGACGTTCGACCAATGGGTCGCACCGCCGGTGGTGTTCGCGGGATCAAGCTCAAGAGCAACGATGCCGTCGTCGGCATGGGAGTCTTTGATTCCAAACTTGATAAAACTGCCCGCATCTTGATCATCATGGCGAACGGCTACGGCAAACAAACCCTACTCAACGCTTACAAAATTCAAGGTCGTGGTGGCAGCGGCATTAAGACTGCCAAGATTACCTCTAAGACTGGTCAAATTGTTTCCGGTATTATTGTTACCGGTGATGAAGATGACTTGATTGTCATCTCAACCAATGGCCAAGTAATTCGTTTAAGCACCAAGGGCGTGAGCGTCCTTGGACGTGACACTCAAGGCGTTCGCGTGATGCGCTTTAAGACTGAAGGGGATAGTGTCGTTAACGTTACGCTCGTCTAACATTTCATTTCCATGCTTGTCGTGCTCCTGCTCATCCTTGGATTGGGGCTAATGGTTAAAAGCGCCCAACTTTTTGTTGACGGCGCGATTCATATTGCCCAACACTTTAAACTATCCGACCTGACGATCGGCGTTACCATTCTGGCGATTGGCACATCACTCCCTGAAATGGTCATTGCCTTGCTTAACGTTGTGCGTGGCCACAGTGAACTCGTTCTCGGCACGATTATCGGCAGTAGCGTCAGTAATGTTCTTTTGATTACGGGCGTAGCTGCCATTTTAGCACCATTGATCATTCGTCGAGAACTCCTGCAACGACAACTACCGTACACGCTAGGTGCCTTATTATTACTCATGGGCATCTCTGCCTTTGATCATCAGTTCGGACTCTTTGATGGCATCTTGCTATTAGGAGTGTTTGGCGGCTTTATGTATTTACTCTACGGCCACCATATTCGCTATCGTCAGGAGGCACCACCAACCACTGCGGCCTTACATCCCGTTCATTCTATTTTGCTATTACTAGTCGGCGGCATCGGTTTATATTTGGGTGGCTGGTTAGCTTCTAGTAGCAGCTTACAGCTGGTGGAAATATTTAATGTCAGTCAGTCATTATTGGGACTAACCTTGATCTCACTCGGAACAACCCTACCTGAATTGATCACGGCCATCATTGCCTCGCTCAAGCGCCATCCTGATTTGGCTTTTGGAAATGTGCTGGGCTCGGTGGTGTTTAACTGCTGCGCAATCATTGGCATCAGTGCCATTATTCATCCATTTGCTACCACTACTACCACTACATATTTATTTACTCTCTTACTTGGCGCCTTAGCCCTGATGTTCCTGACAATTGTTATTGGCAAAAAGAAGCAGCAAATTGAGCGCTGGGAAGGCTTGGCACTCGTGTGTGCTTATTGTTTATATATCGCTGTCGTTGCTTGGAAGGTGTAGGTGCTGTCGCTTACTCCAAAGATACTTACCAAGCACTACAACAGCTGCCAAAAAGCCAATTCCGATAATTGGAACGTAGTCAGCTTGCCACCAAGCCTGGTTCGTTGACGGTGGTAATGTCATTTCTTCACTCGTAACTGTTCCCGCACCAGTAGCTGCGGTCACCACAATATCTGATTGCTGCCGTGGCAACAGTCGCAAGCCAGCTTTTGTTGATGATAAGATTCCGGTCACTTCAAGCAACATTCCGTCTTTGAGTTCAGTTGTTTTAATCTCCGTCGCTTCTTTGATCGCAATCGCTAATTCAGTGCCATTATCAGCAATTACTAAATTGGCGCTTTTGTGTTCGATCAATTCACCACTAACGGTCACTAACATTCCCAATTGAGCTTCGGCAACCTCGGCGATTGCTAACTTAGTTGAACTGGGCATAGTGGTCCCGGCAGTCACACTAATGTCGCTCCGACTAGCAATTTTAATCCGCCGCTCGCCATTTGTTTCGCTCACGGTGCCCGTCACTTCAATTGGATTACCAACTATTAGTTTTGGAAAATCCTTTTTACTAGAGTACACTTGCGCACCCACTGATGAATCGATTCCCGCCAAATAAAAGTATTGGGCACCCATAATTCCTGGCTCAACAGCCACGACGCCTTTAGTGGTAATCAAAGTACCCGACTCAACCTCGCGAATATCTACCAAATCGATAACTGTTGGTGTTTTGCTTTTAGCATCCTTATCAGTGGTCGAAATAAATATATTGAGAGCGTCTGGTGTTGACTGGGCTGTCCATTCCCACTTACCTTTGGTCGTCAAAGAATAACTGAGACCTTCACTCGCGCCTTCATATAAAACTGTATCAACTACTTCACCACTAGGATTAATCAGCGTTAATTCGTCAGTTGAGTTATTAAGGGTTAACTTACTGGTTTCCGCACCGACTGCTAAGTAATCATGAGCTTTAATAATTTGATCAGCAAACGTATAAGCTTTGTTGCTGTCATCGGTTAATTTCCAACCAACTAGATTAATCGGCCAAGCATTTGGATTATATAACTCAACAAATTCAACTTCTTGATCAGGACCCTCGGGATTTGGCAGAACTTCGGAAAATTGTAGCTTGCTTGTGGTAGCGACACCATTCGTTGTACTGGCAGTAGCAACACCACCAATAGCTATGGTTGAACTATTAGTAACAACATTAACAGTTCCTTTCGTAGGTGTCGTCGTAATTACAAAATCAACGCTATCGTCATTAGTATCATCGCCATTACTCGTTCGCGCCACCGAATTTGGATCTGCGGCCGCTGGCGCATTATCAGTTTTGTCGCCATCATCCCAACTGCCAAACGTCACCGTATCAATCATCGTACCAACACCATCTTTTATTACTAATTTATCGCCGCTATTATTCAAAGCACCTTTAGGACTTTCAATGACTAAAAACTTTTTATCGCCAATCGTACCCGTGAGTTTTGTAACGGCATTTGAGCCATCGAGTAGTGTCCAATTAGTAAGATCAATCGTGCTACCGCTGCGATTGTACAACTCAACCCATTCTTTTTCGCCATCAATCGGATCGGAAACAAATTCATTGATCACAACATCAGACACGCGATACTTTTTGAGATTCGTGGATGCCATTTCTGAATCATCATCTTCATCATCGTTTTCAATTAATGGTGGGGGAGTAGTAATAGTATTGGCCGCGGCCGGCGTTGGCGTTGTGGTCACCTTAAAATCAACGGCGTCATTATTCGTATCAACACCGTCATGACTTCTGGCTAATGATTGTGGGTCAGTGGTCACCGACGCATTATCAGCCAGATTGCCATCATTCCAACTACCAAAGCTCACACTATCAATTGTCGTGCTCCCAGTTTTTAATGACAAAGTATCCCCATCATTATTTAGACTGCCACTAATGCCTTCAATGTGTTTAAATTCTCCGGGACCAATGGAGTCATTTAAATGTGTGACACTACCGCCACCTTCAACCAGGACCCAGGTAATCAAATCAATTGCGGTTGAGCCATAATTATATAATTCCACCCATTCATCTTCGCCCGAAATTGGATCGGAAACTAATTCATTGATTACTAAGGTTGCGGATGTAGCAACAGTTGGCGTTGTTGTAGTAGTAATGGTTACTGTTGTCGTCGCCGTACTCGTAGCGCCATCGTCGTCGGTTATTAGTAATGAAATTGGGTATGTTCCGGTCGCGCTATATTGATGAATCACGCTCATACCTGTTGCAGTTGCTGTATCACCAAAACTCCACAAATAATTGGTAATCGTGCCGTCACTATCCGTTGAACTACCGCCATCAAATGTTAGTAGTTCGCCAACGGTTCCGGTTGCTTCCGCATTAATACTAACCACTGGCGCCTGATTGATACTAATTTCAAAGTCATTAGATGCGCGCGGCGTACCAGTGCTCGTAAGACTATCAGCCCAATTGTCAGCCGTTGCAATCTTTGTTGAATCAAGCCGAGACATTGTCTGTTTCGTCACATTATCACCTGCAAACCAAATACCACTGGCATCAACCTGATCAATGGTTGTACTGCTCGTATCCTTTAGAAATAATACTTCGCCGGTATTACCAATCGCGCCAGCGAATATTTGATCCGCAGTAATAACTGGAACGGAAGCATCATTGGTGCGTTCGAGTAAATAATAACCGTTGGCGGCGATTGTGCCAGTTAATACGATGCTTGGCGCACCATCAGCGGCGATGAGCGTCCACCCATTCAGATTAATGTCAGCATTAGTATTATTCTTTAATTCAATCCACTCAGCATTAGCCGACGCCGCTGTACCCATCCAAGCAATTTCGTTAATCACCACATCACGTTCGGTCTGAGCAACCAGGTGCCAAATTGTAAATAAAAAACCACCAACGACTAACGTGGTGATAACGAGCAGATTATAGCGAATCATGAGAGTATCGTTATGAATAAGTAGCTACTTAAACGATAACGATGCGCAACAATCGCGATTTGTTAGACCC
>JAGONZ010000018.1 GCA_017992755.1 Candidatus Buchananbacteria bacterium
GTGTGACACCTCTTCAATTAAGGCCGCAATATCCGGGTCTAAATCAGGGTCATTGATCAACTCCTGAACACGACTACGGTATTCGGCGATCCATTCTATATTTTCGCCATCAACTTCATCATCAATCACACCTTCACGCGCCAATAAGAAAGCTTCGATTTTGTTAATAATTTTTGGATCAATCGGATGTTCAGTTGGACCACCCTCAAATGGATTTACCATACGTTTAGATTTTAACTCACTTTTTGAATATAAATAGGCACCGTACCTGTTGGTCGCGCGGCGGCTTCAGGATTCCAACGTTGCAATGGCCAACAGCTCGTAATCACTCGAGCATTGGGTTTGAGCTCAGCCGCGAGCTTGCGTTCCAGTCGCGGATAACTTTCGCTCATTAAAAATACAAACACGACATCGGCATCGCTCAGGTTATGACGGAAGAAATCCCCAAATCTGACTGAAGCGCCGGGGACAAAAAAGCTTTTAACTTTCGCCCACAAATATGGCAACACGAAGATTTCAATGCCTGTGGCTTTCGCGCCAGCGCGCGCAGCAGCAAAGACGAGTCGTCCATCACCGCACCCCAGATCGTACACAACCTCACCAGGTTTGATCTGCGCCAGCTCAACCATGCGTACAACATCGCGCTGACGCGTAGGCACCCACGGTGCAGCTGAAATCGCGCCGTACGCCGCTGAGATGAGGATAATAAAAACAATAAGAAATATCCAGAAGGTCATGATGCTTTAGAATAACAGATCAAGTTTTCAAGTGCAAATAATTATTGAGATTAATCTCCCCCGAACGCGGCATAATTCCTTCTCGATACATTTGGATCAACATCAAATTCCAAATTATCAATAACACAATTAAGATCGTAATCAATTTCTTCCACTTTATTTTCTCAACCACCAACGCCAACGGCAGCGCCAAAAACGGCAACGTCTCAATATACCGTCGTCCACCAAATGCATCTCCCCCACCAAGGTCATTAAGTGAACTATTGAGAACCCATTGCAAAATAAATACGCCAGCGATCGACATTGCTAAAACTTTTTCACGCTTCCAAAGATACCCAAGACCAACGAGCACTAGTGCAAAAATTGGTGACCACGAAATTACCCCGCGATTAGTTGAAAACAAAGTGTAAAGCAAATGAAATTCCGTGCGGACAAAATGCGTGCCTTGTGGCGTCAGGAAATAGCTGCCGTAAATAATGTGCCATACCTGCATTTGGATTAACCAAAAGATGACAACTGGGATTGCAATAATTAAGATTCGTTTTGCGAGTTCTCGCCAATTCGTTTGAATTTGCTCACCAAGTCGAAGCTTGGCGAAGACTGGCCATAACAAAGGAACGTAGGCAATTAGTAACAGCATATTCTGCCAACGAATCGCGACGATTAAAAATGTCAGCAAAGAAACTAACAGCCATGAAGATTTTTCATGGTAATACTTATTCAAAACCAAATACCACCAAGCACTGATAACGAATAGAGCCGGTACATGCGACATGAATGGTTCGAATTGTTGATAGTAGATCCATGGCGTCGCCAACACTACCCCCGCCGTTGCAATGATCGCTGATCTTTGTGAGACGAATCGTTTGAGCGATAAGTAAATAAAAATTGCGGCACCAATTCCAAACACGACGCCGCTAAAATTAATTGCTAGTACATATGGCCAGCTATAACCATCGGCGATATTCAACATTAACGCGATAAGCTGCGCCACGAGCACAAATGGCAGCCACATAATCGCTGAACCGAATGGATACGCATTGGGCGTGTAATTAGTGGCGGTAACTTTATTATTTCCGACAAACCATTGGCTACCGCGATCATACCTAGCGAACTGTTCGAGTTGGTTGCGGACATTAATGTCGTGATCCCAAACAATCGTATGCAGCCAGCTGTAATAAAAAACACCGTCACCCTCAATACGAATCGGGCTTGGGGTGTTGGCTATGATAAACAAGCCAACTGAGAAGATAATAAGTAAATTGAGCGCGATCTTTGGCATAACGAAAGTATACTCATTTTGGAGGATATAAAAAAGGCTGCCCAGGGTAGCTGGGCAGCCGTATTTATGGATGATTAGCTTTTAGCCGGACGAGTGGTCATCATTCGCCTGGCAACACGGCGTGCGTCTTTCCAGGATAACTCTGGACGTGCCTTTTTCACACGACCAGCAATAACAAACGACAACATGCTCGTGACTGCTGATTCCCCTTTTTCGGCAAGCAGCTTTTCCACATGCGCCAACCGGGCTTCGGGCCCCAAACGGAGTATCATGTTTTGGAATGCTAGCATTTGTTGGATTTGAACTTGTGCTCCCACAACAACCATCGCTTGCCGCTGCTGCAGTGAAAGTATCGGACGCTGTATCATCTGCAACACCTGCATCAAATACATCCCCATTTCGAGCCGCACGCCAATGCCGCCAGCAGACGAAGCCGACACCACTTCTTCGGCATCATCAATAACGAACACCCCTTCGGCGAACATCTGATCAAGTAGCTGTATTGCGTCCAAGCGCTTGCCATTGGTCAGGTTCTGCAGCTGAAGAACACACAGACAGCGCGCCGGCAGATCATTCTCTTCCACTTTGACCTTTTCAGGCTCAGAAACAGTCAGTACTTGCATGCCGGTAGAATCAATAATCGCCTTCACCGCTTCGTCGTAGCGATACGACAATGATTTTTCCAGAACCAAATTGTCAAAATCCTGACGGCTAAACGGCGCCGCTTCCAGATACAACGCCTGCTTGTCGATGCCAATGGCACAAATCTCGGGATACCCCGGCAGGGATTCTGGCCGCAAATACCAGCGGTCATCGGTTCGAAAAAACATCTTTTCAGCCGTCATGTCGTCGTGAGTAATCACGTCATGTACAGCCAGTGTCTGATCAAAATTGGAGTCCAAGAATTTGAAAACATTGACCAGAATTCGGCCAATCAAGTCAAATGCAGTATCCATGATCGGTCCTCCTGTTGGTTGTTAAGGCACTAATACTTTTAAACTACTATAATATAGGAGTCTTGTCAATACTTTCCTTACCCTTCCAACAAGGGCTTATCAATTTCTAACGCCACGATTTCAGACTCCTTAAGCGTGATTTTGGTCACGTCTTTATCGATCTTCTTAAACTCTTTGCCGGCTAAATTATAATTATTAACTGCCGTGGACAGGCTGGAACCAAGCTTTTGCATCCGATCATCGTAGGTGACGATATGGCGCTGAAGATTCTCGACATTTTTGATAATTGATTTTGCTTGGTCCTCGATTTTGAGGGCGCGCAACCCTTGAAGTACCGTCTGCAAATAGGCGGCAAACGTGGTGGGCGACACAATGATTACTTTCTTCTCCTTAAACGCATAATCAATCAAGCCACCGGTGTCGACTTTGACCGCACCGACTTCGTTAACCAGCAAATCATAATAAATCGCTTCGGCTGGAATAAACATGAACGCGAAATCCATCGTGCCGTTATGCGGTTGGATGTATTTCGCGGTCTCATCAATGCGCTTCTTCAAATCGTTCTTGAAATCTTTTTCCAGCACCTTCCGCCGATCTTCATCGTCTTCGTTGATAATGCGAGTGTAATTTTCGAGCGAGAATTTAGCATCAACTGGAATCACGCCATCCTTGGTAATAATCGCGGCATCGACAATTGCGCCTTCGCTAATTTTGTATTGCAATTTATAGGCATTGGGCGGCAAGATGTTTTCTAAGACCAACAGCAACCCAGCTTCACCGAGATTACCCCGTTGCTTTTGGCTAGTTAAAATCTTTTTCAAATCATGCATCTGTTCCGCAAAGTTCACCACTTGCTTATTCCCCTCTTGGAGTTCAGCAGCGGTCTTAGTGACTTCACGAATCATACTAATTGTCTGCCCAAACTGCGCTTGCATTTGCTTGGTTGAATCGGCGAGCTTAAAATCGACGGTTTGATTAAGCTCTTTAATCCGTTCCTGAATCATCAGAAATGACTGTCCCTCGTCTTTCGGTGCCGTCTGAATGGCGAGCTGGGTCATTTTTTTGTTGAGCATAAAAAACAAGCCGCCCAGGGCCGCAATCACGATCAATAAGATAATAATGATGAGAATTTCCATGTGTTTAAAGTCATTACATTGTAGCAAAATCAAGCAGTCGTTTCAAATACTGAGAAACTTCAAATTCTTTAGCTTTTGACTGGCACAGAATGCGCATATTTTCTAAGCGACACGCATTGGTCATGATCGATTCAACCTTATTGGCAATCGCTTCCGATGTTACTTCATTCAATACCCAACCGGTCTGACCTTCAATTACTAATTCTGGCAGGGCACCATTTTTAGAAACCAGCACTGGCACGCCATGCGCATACGCTTCAATCACTACCATCCCGAAACTTTCCCAGGCCTGCGATGGCAACACAAGTAAATCAATTTTTGGCCAGAGCCGTTCAAGTCGTTCGTGATCTAAGCGACCATGAAAAATAATTCGTTCATCCCCCACTGCAATTGTTTGTACTTGTTTCAAGGCGGCACCATCGCCAACGACATGTAAGCGCAGTTTTGGCTTTTGAATATTTTTAACCGCTTCCACTAATTCATTAATTCCTTTGTAAACTTCAACTTGTCCAAGAAATAACACGTCATACGTTTCTTTGGTTTCAAGCTTTGGCAATTCGGGAACTGAATATGGCAACGGATTACCTAGTACTAATCTTTTGGCATTTACAAAGAAATGATTCTGTTCGTAGCGCGCTTTAATCGCCGCTGAAGGAAAGACAACGCGTTGGTAATTACCAAATAACCAACGGCAAACGGTGGCGTACATTTTTGCAGCGAATGATAATTGTTCACCGGCTAATCCTGTCGGATGCAATAATTGCTGATCGTGAATCGTGTGAACAATTGGCACACCTAATATTTGAATTGTTCGCGGAATTGCATATCCTAACCCTTTGAGATTGTGAGTTAGAATTAATTCTGGTTGAAAATCTGCTAACGCTTTTTTTACCTGTTGCGCCTGTACAATATTAACCATATCAATAACGTGCCAAAATGCCCGTTTCATTATTGATTGCGAATTAATATCGATGAAATTAAAAAGATTAAACGGTTTAATCCGTGTCACCTTAACGCCATCAATAACTTCCGATTCATTTTCGCGGCCCAATGTTACCATTTGAACTTCATGCCCAGCATTAATCAAACCAAGGGCAATCGCCTCGACCACCACTTCGGCGCCGCCGCGGAAAAACGGTTTATACAGTGAATGAATAATGGAAATCTTCATGATAATTCTCGATACATCTTTTCCAGCTGGGCAATCACTAATTGCCAATCATACCGTTGAGCACGAGCAATCGCCGCTTCACCCATTTGTTTTCGTCCTAACGGGTTCGCTAATAATTGATCCAAGGCCATTTGCAAATCGGCAACATCGCCGGGGATGACTAACATTCCCGTTTCAGCACTAATCGTTTCCCGACTTCCCGGCCAATTCGACACCACCGCCGGCACGCCGCATGCCTGAGCTTCAGCAGTCACAATCCCAAAGCTTTCGGTGCCCGCCGTTGAGGGTAATACAAAAATATCGGCCAGATTATAATAAGCCGGCAGTTCATCATTTTTCACCCAACCAAGAAAGCTTGTTCGGTTAGTAATACCAAGTTGTTGTGCTTGAGCTTCAAACTGTTGTCGTCGATCACCGTCGCCAATAATTACCAGTTTCAAATTAGAAAACTTTGATTGCAATCGTGAGGTCACCGTTAACAATTGATCAAGCCCTTTAAAATAATGTTGTGAATCTAAGCCGCCAACAAACAACAATACCAAGTCGGTTGGATTCAACTGCAATCGTTGCTGTAATGCTAGATTCTTTTCTTGCAGTTTAAAAATTGTCGTATCAATCCCATTAGGCACCACAACAAACTTCTGCGGACTATTCTTAAAATATCGAGCTAAATACGAATGACGTGCATGATCTTCAGATAAGATAATAATTTTATTAGCACGCCGCACAATCAGCGGCAAAAAAAATCGGGTGTGAAATTTAAACAACCATTGTTTCCAATCACTGCCAATCGCATCCATGTGGTAATGAATAATTAATTGACGATTGGGATTTAATAACGCCCACAAATAAATAATTAAATCCGTGCCAAAAAACGGATAATACAAATGCACAACGTCAAAAGATTTAAGTTCGCGCCACAAACCAAGCAGCAATCCTGCTAAGCCATGACCGAGCGTCATTTTTAATTGCTTGAGAAATGGCTCGGGCTTAACTTCCCGATTAACATAGTGCGGTGTAAAAGCCATCACTTCATAGCCGCGTTCAAATAGCAATTTGGCGTGATAATAAGCATTATTACCAATACCACCCCCTTGCGGCGGCCACACACACACGACAATTGCAATTTTTGGCTTATTTTCTTGCATATAACACCTTTAGTATACGCTATAGACCGTCCTATTGACAATACTTTTTATTTATACTATAATTATATGTTAGACAAGCCCACAACTATTACTATAGGAGGTACAGAACGTGGATTATTCTAGCATAGAAACCGTAAAAACAGTTTTGACCAGACGCAACATTCCAATTCCCGTGAACGAAGAAGAGGCCCGCCAAAAGGCCTTTGAGGCGCTGCTGGAAATGGACTTCCTGCTCGCCCATTCGATCCGCCTCGGCCGCAACTACCGTGAGTTCACGGATGACCAATGGCGCGACGTGATTCAGATATCGGGAGAAAAAGCCGTACGCGAAGATACCCGCGCCCTGATCATCTGTGTCCAGATGGGCATCCTGGTCTGCCCGGAACTTCACCTGGGTGGATCTACCCAGGGCACAGTGGAGCAATCCTAACCCATAACGCCGTCACCATCGTGTGACGGCGTTTCTATTTCTTCGCCACGCCATAGCTCGAAGAGCGGCGGCGGGAATTTGCCTTTTTGCTAACTTTGGATAATACTATAGCCATACTTTTGACACTATTTAGCCACTATGAGCAACAATCTACAACAACGCGCCGTCGAACTCCTCCGTCACGCCGATCTCGAAGTTAATGGCTCAGATCCTTGGGACCCACAAGTCCACGATAACCGAATGTTTAGCCGTGTCTTTCGTCAAGGTTCACTGGGCTTAGGTGAATCCTATATGGATGGTTGGTGGGATGCCGCTCAGCTCGATGAATTTTTCCATCGCTTACTTAAAGCTGACTTAGCGTCGGCAATCAAACCAATTGCGCTCTTGCCACTAGTGGCGCGCGATGTCGTGCTCAACCCACAAGCTGGTCGTCGCTCATTCAAAGTCGGCGAGCAACATTATGACACTGGCAATGATTTATATCGCGCCATGCTTGATAAGCGCTTGACCTACACCTGCGGCTATTGGAAAGACGCCACGACCCTTGATGAAGCTCAAGAAGCGAAGCTTGATCTCATCTGCCGCAAATTGGGACTGAAGGCTGGCGATCGCGTCCTCGACATTGGCTGCGGTTGGGGTAGCTTTATGAAATTTGCTGCTGAGAAATACGGTGTCAGTTGTGTGGGCGTCACGGTTTCCAAAGAACAAGTCGCGCTCGGTCAAGAATTATGCCAAGGCTTGCCGGTAGAATTCCGCCTAACTGATTACCGCGCCGTCAACGAAAAATTTGATCACATCGTGTCGGTGGGCATGTTCGAACACGTGGGCACCAAGAATTATAAAACTTATTTTGAAGTTGCTCGTCGTTGCCTGAAACCAGAGGGGTTGTTTCTGCTCCACACGATCGGCAGTAACCGCTCACGCCGCACCAGTGACCGCTGGCTCGACAAATACATCTTCCCCAACTCAATCCTGCCGTCAATCGCCCAGATTGGCAAAGCCAGCGAAAAACACTTCATCATCGAAGATCTTCATAATTTCAGTGCCTACTACGACAAAACTCTCATGGCCTGGCACGCCAACTTTGAAGCCGCTTGGCCAGATCTGAAATCGCAGTACGACGAGCGATTTTATCGAATGTGGCGCTATTACTTATTATCATGTGCTGGCTTGTTCCGTGCTCGCCAGGCGCAGCTCTGGCAGATTGTATTGTCGCCGCATGGAGTGAAGGGCGGATATACATCGATTAGATAATAAAAAAGTCTCTCACCTTGAGAGACTTTTTTATTTGTAACCAATTACGAACGCAACTCCGTCACAACTTCATCACTACTTAATCTTGCTACTATTTCAGGGTGTCTTGCAAAGTAATAATCACGTAATTGGAGGCCAAGAACAAATAAAACATCGGCGAATCTTAGAGGCGTACTTTCAAATACTGGGTGATTATAGACAAAGTTTTTCACCTCAGTAAAGCGAGGATCATCTTTCATGTTCAACATCACTCCAATAGCACAATTCTCGACATCAAGTAAACTGGCGAATGACCGATTTTCCAGTTCCTGTAGTTTTTCATCTTTAATTAACTCAAAAACTACTTTCGCACCGCTCTCATTATTTAATTTATTGCCCTTTAAGCTTAATACCTTGGGACTGTGCGCTTCAGCAAAGCTCGAGTTTATGAACTCCTTTTCTCGCAAAACATTTATTAATGCATTTAAATCACGCGATATTCTCGATAAACTTGTTTGCTGGGCAGTGGTTTCGCCGGTATGCTTTACCAAGTCATCTTTAATTGACCTAATGTCATTTTTGACAGCTCCCCATTGCTGACCCATGGCAAAAATAACACCAATAGCACTCATTATAAATAAGAGTACTTGCCAGGTTTCTACGTTGATAATTAATCCGCCTTCCATAGATGCAATAGCTAAGTATATAGGTAGTATACCATGACGCTCAGACCAGGCGAGTGTTACACTCCAGACAATTATAACTTACTCGATATGAAAAAAAGATAAAATTACCACCAAATAATCATTTTAACTAATTTAAGATACAACTCCATCACCGGATTCATAATTCTCAATAAAGGACTATCAATTTCCTGAAATTTAATCGACCCCGTCATTAATTTCAAAATTTCGCGGTCTTTAACTTTGCGCAAGCGGAATTGGACATCAGCGCGGCGTTTAATAATTGATCGCAGGTGCGTAAGGATCCACCAATAGCCTTTCAATTTTTCTTTGATCCAGCCATTTTTAATCGCAAATAATAACAACCCCAACTCCATCAATTTCAACATCGGCAGCAGCAAGATCAAGGTGCCCAAGCGATAATTTTCCATCATCACAATCAACCGATTGCGTTCCATGTAATAGAACTTGTATTTTGCTTTGCTGTACGAATATTTATGATAGACCACCGCTCGTGGTTCGACCATCACTTTATAATCACGCAAGCGCAAGCGCCACCCCAAATCAACATCGTCGTGATACATGAACAATTTGTCGTCGATCAAGCCCGTATGAGCCAACGCTGACATTCGCAACAATACCGCTGCACCCGATGGATATAACACATCAAACGCTGGGCCGGCTAGTTTGTATTCTTCTTCACGATAGTGATTGCAATATCCAAAACCCAGGTAATGCAAACTGTTGCCATAACTGTTAATCAGATGTTTTTCTGGCGACAATAATAATTTTGCTTGCACCGCTGCGATCCGACGATTTGATTCAGCACATTCAACCATTCGCGCTAACCAGTTCGAGTCAACGATCGTGTCTTGGTTGAGCAACACCAAATACTCACTCCCCCATTTCTGGGCTAAGAAATACCCTTGGTTGTTCGCCGCAAATCCCGGGTTGTTGCGATTAGCAATAATTTTAATTCCCGGAAACGCTTCACGGACATAGCCGACTGTGCTATCGGTGGAATTATTATCAATCACCACTGTGCGCACTAACTGCACTGGGTAATTCTGCCGCTGGATACTAGCTAAACAATCCGGCAAATATTGCCGACCATTATAACTAACAATAACAATCGTGATGCTACGGTGTCTCATCAGGTTTCTTTTCAGTTTGCAAAGCGATTTCACTTACCAATGTTGTCAGTACTCGCTCTAGACGTTCGATCCGCAATAAGAGGCGGAAAATAATATAAAAAATCAAAACTACTGAACTATAAATCACCAAATCAGCGCCACGGCGGACACCAACCATATTAGCAATGTAGCTCGTGATTTCTGGCTGCCAGACGATAATCGCCGCGCCAATCCAAATCGCCAACCAAAAAACCATCCAGTGGATGGGAATTTGACGACGCTGCCACTGTCGAACCAGTAGCACGACAATGATCAAGATGATTGAAAGTAAAATAGCCTGAATCAACATACTAGCAGCTTAGGCGCGCTTAACCAGCAAATCCCAAATAATCGTGAAAGCAGTGAATAGACTTTGACTTGGTCGCGTAGTGATGTAACTAATCGTCACCGGTACTTCGGTATAGTTCAACTTCAAACGACTGACTTCATATAAAACTTCAGAAGCATACGCTTGGCGATCTTGGCACAACTCTAAGCGCTCTAATACCGAACGATTCCAGGCTTGAAAGCCGTTGTGAGTATCAGTTAATTTCAAACCAGTGCTGAGGCGCATAAACAGCAATCCAAGTTTTAAAACAATCGTTCGCATCTTGGAAATGCCAATCGTTTTACCCGCAAAGCGTGAACCAAGAACAACCTCATAACCCTGTTCGATTTTTTGCACCATCATACCAATTTCTGCCGGCTCCATCTGGCCGTCAGCATCAAAAAATACTGTGGCGTCATACCCATTTTTTAGCGCATAGCGAATGCCAGTGCGCAAGGCCGCGCCTTGGCCGCGATTAATGACATGCCGCAACACTGTCGCTCCCGCAGCTGTCGCCTCTGACGCCGTTAGATCAGTTGAACCATCATCAATCACCAACACTGGCCAACCTTGAGCCCGAACAGCCGAAACCACGCGTTTAATTGACCGCGCTTCGTTCTTCCCAGGGATAATTACCAGTGTTTTCATGGGTATAGTATACCATAAAAAGAGAGGCGGCCGTTAGCAAGACACGTCCTCTTTTACACCTGTCATCCCGGGCGTAGCGAAGCGGAGACCCGGGATCCCGTATTTAATTTCACTATTGCTACTGATACGCTTAACCCCTCACATAACACCTCCCCTACCTCAGGGGAGGACAACTAACTACACCCCCGCCGCGCGCAATCCATACTGAGCCTTAAGATCGTCAATCGTATCTTTAATACCATCTTCAAGGCGCGTAACTGGGAACCAACCGAGTGATTCCTTAGCCCGACTAATATCTGCTAAAGCAGTAAAGCCGATTGGAGAAGTTCCAGAGTAAGCAACTTCGGTGCGCTCACCAAGAGTGGCAAACACCAATTCAACTAATTCTTTGAGGGCAATTGGCCATTCAGAACCAAGATTTACTGGTCCGGTTTCGTTCGATTCAGGAAGTTTGGTCAAAGCCTTGATCACGTCATCAACATGGACATAGGCGACAATATCCGTTTCGCTCCCGGCAACAGTTGCCGTCTCACCCGCCATCGCTGCCCGCACTAATTCAGGAATTAACCGACCGTTATTCAATGACCAATGTGGTCCATAGCAATTAAAAATTCGAGCGATCTTGGCATTCACTTGATACTCTCGAACATAATTAGCCACTAATGATTCGCCAGCGCGCAACGCTTGCGCATACACCGCTTCAGGCATCGTGTAATCCAAAGTACCAGAAACTGATTCCGCAAGCGGTGATGCCACATTATTTCCATATACAGCTGGGTCAGATGCATAGACCAAAGTTGCTTCGTATTTGCGAGCCAATTCTAAAGCTTGCTCTAAACCGGAAGTATTAACCGCCGAAGTTTCAACGGGCCGCTCTAAGGCAGTTTTTGGCGATACTAGCGATGACAAAAAATAGATTTCCTGAACACCTTGGAACGAAACACGGAAATCCGCCAACTCTTGTTGATTCTCAAGATCAAAAGGCTGGGTAATATCATGATTGATAAACTTAAAATTTGGATTCGCCAATAACCGACTAACGTTTTCGCGTCGACCAGTAACCATGTTATCAACACAAATTACTTTGGCGGCTTCTAAAAGCGCTTCACATAAGTGTGAGCCAATCATCCCGGCACCACCAATTACCAACACATTTTTTTCATCGAAGATTGCTTTTTTTGCCATAATGTTATTTGACTTGCTCAATTATCGTCGTCCCTCTCCATTGATTTTAGACCTAAACTTTAGCAAATTCCAGGCCTAAGCACAAGCTAACTACCCTTTAGTTTGATGTGGACGCACTCGAAAAGTCCACCACTTATTAAGACTAAAATTAAAGATGCCGATCGCTAGTGAGACCGTCACCTTAGCCAGTAAATCATAGACTCCAAACTGACGAATTAAAATATCTAGCAATAATAAATTAAAGAATGCACTAATACTATTGACCGCAAAAAACCTGACATATTGGCCGCGAATGCCCGAACCCCGATGTCGAAACGTCCAGCGGCGATTAAGCAAAAAACTCCACGTCACCGAAATCATGAATGAGCCGACAGCAGCCGCCAGATAATGCCAACCAAACAACCGAGTCAAACACCAATACACAGTCAAATCAACTATAATATTGGTAATGCCCACCATTCCAAACGCGAACAGCTGACGCACAATTTCTAGACGTACGGATTTTAACCGCTTAACTAAAGACATTACAAATTCCATATAGGTGTTGAATCAGCGGTTTCAAAATCTCCTAACACCGAACTTTCGGTGATCACTGTACTGTCCCGAACGTAATTCGCTTCAAACGCACTTTGGATAATTCGTGGTTGCATTTGATTGCTACTGCCGTACCAAGTACGAGCAACTTGATCAGAAATAATTGAAGTACTCCCCCGGTCACCAACAACATACAATTGCGGACTATTATCAAAGCGAATTAAACTTCCTGGTCGCGCCACGATATTTGCTCCGGTTGGCAGCGCATCAAATTCTGTTTGACTTAAACTTTTAATCGTTTGACTTGGCCACGTGCCGGTATACCAGGTCCAATACGTCGCTTCATTGGCAAATAAATGTTTCCGGCCATTACTATCGACGTAATACACAGCTGATTGATTTGCAAGTTTGATTTTTTGATTTGCTAATTCTGTTGCTCCTTCTAAATTATCAGGCGCGCTAACGCCGTCGCGCGTCCCGACAGCTGCCGCTGCATCAACCAAGCCACTACCCAGCCGGCCACGGAGACGTGGATCAAGCGGCATTGCTGTATCGATGAGCGCTTGCGAGACCTGTGCCGGTGTCCAATCTGGATGTGCAGATTTTACCAAGGCTGCCACGCCAGAAATTAGCGCCGTTGAAAAAGATGTCCCATCCCATGAACTATACTCCAAATCATAAAATTCATCGGAGTTCGGATCATAGTAACGCAAACTCAAAATATCTTCGCCGGGCGCCGCGACATCGACGCAGTCAGCGCCATAATTAGAAAAACCTGATTTTTGATTATCAGCATCAACCGCGGCCACTCCGACAACTAGATATGGATTATCGGCGCCACCATAACAGACCGGATATCCCGGTTGGGCGTCTAAATTAACGCCACCACGACTAACAGCCGTACCGTTGCCCGCGGCCGCAACAACCAGAACGCCCCGCGACGCTGCGTCTTCAAGAGCCGCCTCCAATCGACCACTCCGGGTATACCCAACCAAACTTAAATTAATAATATCCGCCCCATTGGCAACCGCATACTCAATCGCTTCAACAACCTTATTGATATTGCCCGTACCCTCAACATTTAAACTCCGCAACGCCATAATTCGCGCACCCCAAGCAACGCCAATAATCCCTTCGTTGTTATTGGCTCGAGCGGCGATCAAACCCGAAATCGCCGTGCCATGGCTGACACTGCCTGCATCATAGCCGCGTTCAAGCACTGGCGTCGGATCTGGGTCATCATCTAAAAAATCCCAGCCGTTAACGTCATCAACAAAGCCATTACCATCGTTATCAACCCCATCAACCACTTCACCTGAGTTGCGCCATAAATTAGGGGCGAGTTCCGGATGAGTCGCATCGATTCCAGAGTCAATGACGGCGACCACTACCCCTTCACCCGTGGCCTGATCCCAAGCCGCCGGCACATTAAGTCGCTGCAAATAATCTTGCTCGGGATAGAGCGGATCAATTGGGGTCATGGCAGCTGTTGGCAACCCAAAACCAATACTCATGGCCACCAGCGCTACAATTGAAGTTGTTTTTAATAAAAAACGCATACCATCAGTATACTGTTAATTGGACTGAAAACCAATTGATTTTTGCCCTCTCGCATGCTATAACATATGCATTATGTCTACTACGACCTCACTGGCAAAACGCATTTTATTGGTGCTTGGCGACGCCGCTATCTTATACGGCGCGCTGTATGCGACGCTTGTGCTGCGCTTTGGCGACGCCGCTTTGAGCGCCTGGCCGCAACACCTCATGCTCTTCACGATCATTTTCGCGGCTTGGGTACTTATCTTTTACAGCTACGAGCTCTATGATCTGACCACTAGCTACAACACGAGCAATCTCCTATCAACAGTAGTGCGAGTGATGATTATCAATAGTATTGTGGCAATCGTCTTGTTGTATACAATTGCGCCATTGATCAGTACCATCCGACCACAACGAGTACTGGCAATTGATATTGTGATCACCGCCATCGCCATCTTTTTATGGCGTAAAATATTTTTCCGCTACATTCAGGCTCGAACAGCGAGCAACAAAGTCTTGATTATTGGGACTGAGCCACTCGCTCAAGAATTGTTTCAAGAAATTACTCGGCGACCCCAATTAAGTTTTGAGGCGACCCAACTTGACTCATTACCAACGAACATCGAAGGGCATTGCAAAACTAAAGGAATTAAAATAATTGCAATTGATCCTGCAGCTTTCCGCAACCCTGAAATTTCTAAAGAATTATTCCGCTGCCTACCATTAGGCGTCACGATCATCACCATCCCAAATCTCTACGAACAAGTAACGATTAAAATTCCCGTTGAACATATTGAATGGGAAT
>JAGONZ010000019.1 GCA_017992755.1 Candidatus Buchananbacteria bacterium
CGGCGTTGGTCCGTCATTACTCAGCTGGTTACCTCGCGTACTCAGCCCACGAACGACCGTGATTGGTACGTTTCACACAATTGATCGCCACCACCAGAAGTGGGGTTCATTTGCTCGATTGATGCTAGGCCTCGGTGAACGCGCTGTTTGCCGCTTCCCCCACCAAACAATCGCCGTGTCTCAAGTTCTTAAGAAGTACTCACAGTACCGCTATGACCGAGAAACCACCTACATCCCTAACGGTGTAACGCTCAATGAAACTCCAGCGTCAGCTGATATTCTGAAAGAACTCGGCTTGCGGAAGAAGCAGTATATCTTTGTGGCTTCACGGTTAGTTCAGCACAAAGGCATTCACACCTTGATCAAAGCTTTTGCTTCAGTTGATACTGATATGAAGCTCGTGATCGCTGGTGATTCTTCAAACACTTCTGGTTACGTTGAACAATTGAAAAAGTTAGCAGCCAAAGATTCCCGCGTACTGTTGATCGGCCAATACATCGGCCCTGACCTGGAAACTTTGTTCCGCGACGCTTACTTGTTTGTCCAACCATCAGAAACTGAGGGCTTGTCAATCGCCCTACTCGAAGCGATGGTCTACGGTGTTCCAATTCTCATCAGTAATATTGAAGAGAACCAAGAAGCCACCGCCGGCAACGCCCTCGAGTTTGCCAACCGCAATATCGGCGATCTCACGCGCCAACTCAAGTTCGCGCTCAAACATCCAAACTTCATTCGCGCTTTGGCTCGATCGGCTAAGATCCGAGTCGCCAAGCACTATGATTGGGATGACATTGCTCGACAGACGATTGAGGTGTACAAAACTGCACACCGCGCACCACTAGCAATCAAACTTAAAACTAGCACTCGGTAATTACAAAACCCGTCGCTCGCGAGCGACGGGTTTTGTTTAACATTAGACTTATCAATATTTTTATGTGGAGATCCCGGCTTTTCCCTGGCCGGGACGACGGGATGAAGTAGGACGGTTTTATTTCCTTGCCACGCCATAGCCCGTGGGGCGGCGGCGGGTTATTTCGTTACTACTACAATTACCTTCTCCCCCATCGCCATCTCGGCGTCGGTCATGCCGCCTTCAGCGCGGTCGTGATTCCAATTATGAACGGCGTTGATTAGGGTGTTGTATTTGTAATGATAATTTTTGCCTTTGCGCGTCCCGACGTCGTGGGTAATAAATTCATCGTCATCATAGCCAACCACAACAAGCATGTGATAGATTGGCCCAGCACCCGTAAAGTTAGGGTTGCCGAGTAAGCGACCAGCCGCAGGGATAATTACCAAATGGCCTTGAGCTAATTCATATTTAATCGCATCAGTTGTCACCTTGGTGCTTACATGCGCTTCGCGGTTAAAATAAGTTTGCAAAATATCAACGGTCTCATGAGCTGTTGTATCAATCTTATAGTCATGCTGAGTTTGCCATTTCAACAACGCCTGCAATTCAGACTCCATGATCGTTTCGTTAAGCGACTGCTGATCAAAATACCGGTCAGCAATGATCATAGATGCTTCTTCGCAAGTCTCTTGATGGACCTCATCCCAATTGCCAAACGGCGCTTGCTGGGCAAAGTCAGCTTCAAGCAGAACTGATTTCGGGATTGTTACTTGTTGTGAGCCAGTAGTCGTGGCTGATTGGGAATTCGTTGAAGGTGCTTTGGAAGGCGTTGAGCTCGGCTGGGTGGTGGTTACGGTCTGTTGATTGTTGACTGGCTCATCAATAGTAATGGTTGTTGTATCATCTTTATGGGTGCAGCCAGTGAGTACTAAGGCCAAAGCGAGACAGCCAATAAATGTGGAGATTTTGAAATATTTTGAATTCGTGGTCATATTTGGCTTTATTTAAAGTAAGTCTATCAAAAACAGCCTCAAATGACGAGATCCCGGGTTTCCGCTTCGCTACGCCCGGGACAGCGCTGAGGCGCTGGTTGACACTAAATACTAAGACGTGCTATACTCAGGCTACTTGCAACTATATTTAAATTAAGCGTTTTAAGTCATGTCAACAAAGAAAGCCGGCGGCAGTACTAGGTTAGGCCGCGATTCCCGAGCCCAACGCCTTGGAATCAAGCTCTACGGTGGTGAACAAGCCAAAAGCGGCATGATCATCCTCCGTCAGCGCGGTACCCGCTATCGTCCAGGAACTGGCACCATGCGTGCCAAGGATGACACCCTCTTCGCCACGACAACCGGCGTCGTCAATTACCTCAAGAAGAAGGTCAGAAAGTTCAACGGCAAATTAGAATTCTCACAAATCGTGAGCGTTAAATAAGCCTCAATAAAAACACCCACCAATTGGTGGGTGTTTTTTAGATTTTATTCATAACACTTTTTGTATCATTATCATAAACAGCACCTACTCTCTCGCACTGTCATCCCGGGCCTGACCCGGGATCCCGTGGCAAACACACTACACACCGAATACAATGAGCTCAACCTATTATGTATACATACTGTGCAATGACCGTAAGACAGTATTGTATACAGGCATAACAAACAATTTAAGCATGAGGGTTTGGGAGCACAAATATCATACCAACCAAGGATTCACTAATAAGTATAACGTGCAACGATTGGTTTATTATCAACAGTATGCGGATATTTCTAATGCGATCAAGCGTGAAAAACAACTCAAGCGATGGCATCGAGACTGGAAAGTAGCTTTAATTGAACAAGATAATCCCGAGTGGCTTGATTTGTATGAATATCTCATTAACTAACCAAGTGATTCGCGTCGTTCTGTGCAATAGCGGCGGGATCCCGGATCTCCGCTTCGCTGCGTCCGGGATGACAGTGTGTGAGGCGTAGGGGGTTATATTTTATTTACCCTTTGCGGCCTTCATGAATTCTACAAACAATGGGTGCGGTTCTAATGGTCGTGATAAAAATTCTGGGTGAAATTGTGTGCCGAGGAAGAATGGGTGTTCGGTTTGGGGTAATTCGGCAATTTCCATTAAGACACCGTCGGGTGAGGTGCCAGAGAACACTAAGCCCGCGTCAGTAATTTGTTCGATGTATTCTGGATTAACTTCGTACCGATGGCGGTGACGTTCAGAGATTTCTTTTTTACCGTAGGCGTCGGCAGCAATCGTGTTCGGTTTAATTTTTGCCAGGTAGCTCCCTAAGCGCATCGAACCGCCGAAATTACCTGATTCCAAATGCTGGCGCTGCTCCGGCATAATATCAATCACGGGCGCTTTCGATTTCGGATCAATTTCGGTGGTCTGCGCATCTTTAATTTTGGCAACATTGCGGGCATACTCAATGACCAACAACTGCATGCCGTAGCATAAACCAAAATACGGAATCTTATGTTCACGAGCAAACCGGATTGCATTGAGCTTCCCTTCAATCCCCCGTTCGCCAAAGCCGCCCGGCACAATAATCCCAGCGTACTGTTTCAATTGTGATAAATTCTTCGGGTCTTCAAACTCTTCCGCGGTAAGCCACGAAATTTCTGGCTTCACCTTCAACGCCATGCCGGCGTGCTTGATCGCTTCGATGACTGAGATATAGGCATCAGACAAGACATAATCACCAGAGCGGAAATATTTACCAATAATCGCAATTGGCAGGGTTTTGGTTGCCGTTTGTTGGCGCTGGACCATCTGCTTCCAGGCTTTGAGGTCGCCGCGACGTGGGCGAAGTGATAATAATTTTAGTAAGGTGGTAGATAATTTATCTTTTTCAAAATTAAGCGGGATGTCGTAAATACTGGAAACATCGGGAGCGGAAATAATATCTTCAACGCCAACGTTTGATGACAAGGCAATCTTTTCTTTGCGCGAGCGATCAAGCGGTCGCGTCGCCCGGGCGATGATAATGTCTGGGTGAACACCGTTAGAATTAAGGGTGCGGACGGCATACTGGGTTGGCTTGGTTTTCATTTCTCCGAGCGTTCCTGGGACTGGTAAATAACTTACCAACACAAACGCCACATCCTTCGGATGCTTAATTTTCATAATGCGAGCCGCTTCGATAAACATCGCATTTTGATATTCACCAACCGTACCACCAATTTCAACAATCGCAATCTCGGCGTTGGTTTTTTCAACCGCCCGATTAATTCGTCGCGTAATTTCTTGGCAAATGTAGGGCACCGGATCAACGCATTTCCCGCCATACCCCAAAGCGCGCTCTTTATCAATGACGTACTTATACACCATGCCGTTCGTCATATAGCAATCGCTCGGTAAACTCATGTTTAAGAAGCGCTCGTAGTTGCCCATGTCTTGATCCGTCTCCAAACCAGAATCCAAAACAAACACTTCGCCATGCTCAATTGGATTCATCGTACCGGCATCAACGTTCAAATATGGGTCGATTTTAATCGCCGTTACTCGATAGCCGCGGGCTTGCAAAATTGTACCGAGCGATGACGCGGTCACCCCTTTGCCCACGCCCGACATGACACCACCAACGACGAAAATATATTTTGGTTGCGACTGTTTGGCGGTCATACGGTTTGGGGTTTAATTTCTAAATTAATTTTTGTGGTTATACCCGTCAGCGGCTCAATCACTAACTCATACGTACCGACGGTTTTGATGGGTGTGGGTAATTTTACTTGCTGTCGCGTGACTGTATGTCCGCGAGCGGCGAGTGCGCGACTAATATCAACGGCCGTAATCGCTGCATATAGCTTTCCCTGATCGGTGGCCGGCACCGTAAACACCAAAGCGACATCATGGAGTGATGTCGCTTGGAGCTGAGCTGCCCGTCGCTCGAGTCGTTCGGCTCGCTGGTGAGCGGCAACAGCGTTCTGGGCGTTGATTAATTCTTTGGGGGTGGCTAAAACTGCTAATTTTTTGGGGAGCAAATAGTTGCGTGCATAGCCGTCACTGACTTCTGGCGTTTCGCCGGCCTTCCCGAGGCCTGGCACGTTGGCGCGCAATATCACTTTCATATCATTTGCGTAGAATTTCTAAAGCCTTATCGAGTTGTGGATCGCGGTCGGCATTGTGATCAGCTTCAGTTAGATCGATTACGACATCAGGAGTAATGCCCGTGCCATCAATCGTTGTGCCCTTGGGCGTAAACCATTTGGCAATCGTCAATTTGACCGCTGAGCCATCGCCCAGCGGCAATAATTCTTGGACTGAACCTTTGCCAAATGTGACCGTCCCAACAATTGTCGCTTTGCCCCAATCCTTAAGCGCACCGGCCACAATTTCTGAGGCGGAGGCACTGCCAGCATTAACTAAGACGATAGTTTTAAAATTCCCAAGTGTTGGCTGACGGTCAGTGCGATATTCATGTTCGGTGCCATCGCGCAACCGCTCTTTGACCGCAACTGCATCGCGCTGCCATAAACCCGACACTGCAATCGCTGAATCCAGATAGCCACCGGGATTATTGCGCAAATCGATAATCACGCTTTTGACTGGCTTAGTTGCAAATTCCGCCGCGGCCTTATCGAGCAGACCAATCGTATCTTCATTAAACTGGCGGACCGTCACGTGGGCAATTTGGTTGTTATCAAGATAGACCCAACTGACGCTTTTAACGGTAATCGCTTCGCGCTTGATTGTGATATCACGGGCCGCAGCGCCAGGACGGGCAATTTTAAGCGTTACTGTTGAGCCCTGGGGCCCCCGAATATGGCTAACAGCCTCGCCTACAGTCATGCCAACCGTACTGGTGCCATTAATACTTAAAATCAAATCTTTTGGCTTTAACCCGGCTTTTTCAGCTGGAGTATCGGGCAGCGGAGTAACGATAATTAACTGTCCATTCTGAACATTGATTTCAGCACCAATACCTTCAAAATTGCCCTTAAGCTCGTCAGCAAATTCTTCGTTGTCGTCAGGTGTAAAAAATACTGAGTGCGGATCACCGAGTGACGCCACAATTCCACGTAACGCGCCATAGAATAATTGAGTTTCTGGAATGTCTTGTTCATAATAACGATCCCGCACCAATTTCCAAACATCCCAAAACAACGCGAACTGAACATCTTTCGCTAAATAACTTGGGACATCACGACTGCCGGAAACCGTACTTGTGGCTGCCGCGGGTGAGCCTTTAATGGTGACTGCCGATGTTGAATATGGAGACGATTGCCACCAAGCACCCACCGCAAAGGCAGCAATAACAACAAAAGCGATCGCCCATAACGGCAATCGATACTGATACCAACGTGGTTTAACTTTCAAGATTGGTTCAACCATACACAATGTCACTATTGTAGCAGAATCTGTGGTGGTGTCCAAATAGTTGAAATTATCCAGTAAATATGGCATGATACATCCATTGCTCGTGAGAATCATTAGTCGAATTTAAACCTTATAACTTGGAGATCCCGGATAAATCTGCACCGTTCGCAGTGCCTCACTCTTGCAGATTTTCCGGGATGACGATAATTGATAAAGTCTAATAAAAATGCCTCAATTTATCATTACTGGCGGTTCCTCACTTAAGGGCTCAATCCCGGTCGCTGGCGCTAAAAACGCCGCGGTCAAAATGATTGCTGGCGCGTTGCTTTCTGATGAACCATGCCGCATTACCAATGCCCCAGAAATCGAAGATGCTGCTCACATGCTCAACATCCTCGAAGATATGGGCGTCACTGTGGCTCGGCAAGGCAATGTTATCGATATTAATCCAGCGACCCTGAAGCACACATCACCCAAGCCTGAGTTAATCCGCAAATCGCGCTCATCCGTTATGCTCGCCGGTCCTTTATTGGCGCGACATGGTTCAGTGACACTGGCTCATCCAGGTGGCTGCGTTATCGGCAAACGACCAATTGATTTATTTCTCTCGAGCTTCCAAGCAATGGGCGCCACAATTACCGAGACCCCAGAAAGCTATACCTTAACTGCAAAAAAGCTTCACGGCGCGCGCATTGTCTTACCATTTGTTGCTGTTACCACTACCGAAAGCGTGATGATGACCGCTTGTCTGGCCGAGGGCATCACTACCATCATTAATGCCGCCATGGAACCAGAAATCCCGGCATTAGCTGAATATCTCAATCGGTGTGGTGCCAAAATTACCGGCGCAGGCACACCAATTATTACGATTGAAGGTGTTGAAAAATTACGAGGCGGCGAATATGTAACAATTCCTGACCGCATCGAAACCGGTACCTTTGTAATCCTCGGTTTACTCACCCAGAGCGAAATTACAGTTACTAACTGTAACCCGGCACACATTGAAGTAACTTTAGAATTACTCCGCCGAGCCGGTGCCAAACTAGAAGTTGGCGCTGATTACATTAAAACGTTTCCTTCAGCACTTAAAGCCACGTCGCTACGCACTCATGAATACCCTGGCTTTGCTACCGACTTACAAGCGCCATTCACGGTTCTAATGACGCAAGCCACCGGCCAAAGTTTAATTCACGAAATGATTTACGAAGGCCGGTTATTCTACACCGACAAATTATCGCAAATGGGCGCTAACATTATTATGTGCGATCCTCATCGAGTGATTGTGACCGGTCCAACAGTTTTGCACGGCAAGAAATTAGAAAGCCCCGATTTGCGTGCCGGCATGGCATTGGTGTTAGCAGGATTAGTCGCCGAAGGTCAGACAGTGATCGAACACGTCGAGCAAATCAAGCGCGGCTATGAGCGCATTGTTGAACGTCTCCAGGCGCTCGGGGCTGATATCAAAGAAGTCTAATATGAATCCACGCTTACGATTTGTAGTCTTTGTAATTTTCTTTGCCCTCTTTTTAATCACAGCACCGCTGGTAGTGCTCTATACCCAGGGCTATCGTTATAATTTTAATAACAACCGCGTCCAACGCACGGGAATTTTGATCGTCAGTTCAGTACCGCGCCGCGCCGATATTTATCTCAATAACGAAAAATACGCCGCCAGCCAAACACCAACAAAGGTAGAACAATTACTCGCTGGTGATTATGAAATCCGCTTAGAAAAAGAGGGCTATCATTCATGGCGCAAACGCTTGCCGATTTTTCAGAATGGCAGCACCTTTGCGGAAAAAGTTTATTTATGGAAAGTGGCGAGCCCCGAATTAGTGAGCACTTCAACTGCCACCTGGAACACTCCGGTACGCGGCGCCTACGCGATTTTCAACACCCCAACTTCAACCTTGCTTGATGCGGATCGCGATCGCGTAACACCATTAGGCACTACAACCAAATGGACTGTGAGTGACTGGTCGCCAAACAATCGGCTAGCATTACTAACAACGACAACTGCCGCCAAGCAACACCACTATGCATTAGTCAATCTTGACCGCGGCACTATTGAATCGCAACCATGGAAATATGAACGTGTTCGCTGGAACACCAACAGTGACAGTCGTTTAGTTGGAAAATTAAACCGCACCATTACCCAAATCGATATCGCAACTAACCAAACCGCAACCGTTGCCACCACCACACCAACAAACACCGATTTCTTACTTGTTGATAACACCACCTACACTCGCGATGCTCGAAATTTGTATCGTCATCGCAACATGCAAATTGAAACGGTTGGTGCATTGGAATGTGCCACCTGCGCGTTTGTCGATAGCCGCGGCCCACGGTTGTTTATGCTTGATTCAGAACGGCAGCAACTAGAAATTGTTAATCTGGATGACCGCCGACAGTCACGCGTTGTCACGGCGCGCGGCGTTGATTGGCTGTCAAATGACGTTCTCTTGTACTACAACGATTGGGAACTCTGGATTTATGATCTCAATAAAAAAGAGCCTGAGCTCATTACACGATTAAGCCAACCAATCACCGCCGCTCGCTGGCATTCAGCCGGCCGCCACATCATCTTCGCCTCTGGGGGTGTGATTAAAGTGATCGAACTTGATAATCGAGAGTTCCGAAACATTACCGACCTAGCCCAATTCACAACCGTGAGCGGCCTGATCGTTAATTCAGATGGCACAGCGCTGTATGCGAATGCGGCTTCGAGTACGAGTTGGGGGGTTTATAAATTGGAATTACAGTAAACACATTAACCCCTCGACATAACACCTCCCCTATCCTAGGGGAGGTACTTTTATTTTCAATAATATAAATAATACCTGCGAGACTTTTTTGGTTACTTTTTTCTAGAAAAAAGTGACGGGTGGGATTCGATATTTGCCAATCAACATTATGCGGGCGGTTCGCGAACCGCCCCTACAATGCGTTCTTTATGGCTTCGACTAAAGTCTCTGCCTCCCCTTCTTGGTAAGACTTTCCGTGCCACAACTCCAAACCATCGCCTTCATGCCGCGGAATGATATGTAGGTGATAATGCGGCACCACTTGGCCAGCTACCGGCTTGGTATTAACATTGATATTAAAGCCATCGCTATTAACCGCCTTAAGAATCGCTGGCGTTATTAATTGTAACGTCTTCATCATCGCCGTTTGAATTTCTAACGGACAATCAAGTATCGTTTCGTGATGAGCCTTTGGGATAATCAACGTGTGTCCTGGATTTGTTGGACTTATATCCAGGAAGGCCAACACCTGTTCATTTTCATAAATAATGTCAGCTGGAATTTCGCGATTAATAATTTTGCAGAATACACAATCTTGCATAGAAATAATTATTTTACTTGATATAGTGCTTCGGTTGGCGTTGTTGTTGCCACAAGATTAACTTCAAAACCTTTGTCTCTTAAATACGAAATTTCCGCTGGTTTTATCGCATATAAATATACAGGTGCTTGCGAAATAATCTTTCGTAATGGTTCAAGATAATTATCATCCTGCCAATAGGTAATCACTCGTCGCTTCGGGAAAAAAACCTTGTCATTATACGCAGTGATAATTACGGCATCATCAGGTGTTTGCTGTCGGACTTCGCGATTAATGCGTTGATAATCAGCAACTGTTGCCGCCACGGCCATTAACGATTCTGGTCCGCGCCAGAGCACTGACCAACTACTGAGACCAACCCAAGCAATTACCAATAAACTCGCAATAAGCATTTGCGTTTGCTTATGCGGAAACTTTTTTAATAATTCTAAAACACCCCAAACAATAATCGGAATTAATAAAATATACACCGGCAAAAAATACCGCACTTGCGATGAGCCGATGAGTGCTAAGCCACTCACATTGTTGTGGAAATACCAACTGCCATAGTAGCTACTAATGAAAATTGAAATTGCTGCCGTGGCAACTAAATAACCTTGGAACTTTGGTACCAACGTACCACGATACCATTGATAGCCCGCAAATAAAAACGCGAGCACGGCTGGTACTATTAACCACCAAAACATTTTTAAGCCGTAATGGTATAGAGTGTGAATAATGCTTAGTGGGTGGAAGCCAAATGGTGAGATAAATTGTTGGGCGATATTGAGAAATTGGCTGACCGTCGACCGCTCACCGCCAACCGCTGATGTTAAGCCTTCGGGTACATACCCAGTTATAAATGGACTGCCAAATAAGGCTGCCTGTTCTTGCAGGATTGGAATGAATGAAACGATAATGCCACCAACGAGTAACACATAATGGCCAAGTTTTATTTGGGCTTTTTGCATTACTAAAAATACCGCAACGAGCGCGACGACCCACAATGCATCGCCGGTGCGAACGGTTAACGCCAAGCCAATAAAAATACTGCCTAACGCTGTCGGCATCAATAATTGCCGATCAATCCCCCGCTGCAGTTGCCACAAACCTATAATAATGAGGTCGACAAATAAGACGTTGTTAAACAGCGAACGGGAGCTGTAGTACCAAAAGGCGGGCAATGTCGCCAACAGTATCGTTGAACCAAGTGCTAAACGCGAATCGAAATGTTTGCGGATCAGTAAAAAATAACACAGCAGGGCGCAGCCAGATAACATTGGGACGAACCATGGAATTATCCAAGCGCCCGCAAGTTGCGCAACTGTTCCAACCACCAAAATAAAGCCCAAGAAGCTACCGGGCGCTAAGTGACCATCAGCTACTGTCACACTTCGTGGATGAATAATATTCCTAACTTCAGGTGAATCTAAAGGTTCAGGAACGCCCAATTGTTGGTCCGTCGCTAAGCGTTCGCTAAAAAAGTAATTCGCCATTTCATCCGGCGTATTGAAAACCCACATGTCACTATTTACTGCCGCTGGGCGCAATGACCAATAGTAGCCGCCGTAGATCAAGGCAGCAGCGATACTAATTATAACAGCAGCTATTAAATACCGACGTTCAGTCATGATAGTTTAAATAATTGCTGAGCATTGGTGCTCGTAACACTTGTAACTTCTTCAACACTGATGTTTTTAAGCTCTGAAATTCGATTAGCAACAAACTGAACATAACTCGGCTCATTGCGCTGGCCGCGATGTGGCACCGGCGTTAAATACGGCGCATCCGTTTCAATTAATAACTTTTCTAATGGAATTGTTTTAACCACATTCTCTAAAACTGCCGCCTTAGCGCCAAAGGTGACAATTCCCGTAATCCCTAAATAGAATCCCCGGCTCACAAATTGTTGGGCAATTTCAACGCTGCCACTAAAGCAATGAACAACGCCGTTACATTTATTGGAATCAATAACCGTTAGCAAGTCTTGATACGCATCTTCAGGTGTCGCCATGCTCCCGCGCACATGAAAAATTACTGGCAAATTGTGAGCGTTCGCAAATTTTATAAAATCTTTTAATGCGGCTTGTTGATGAGTTTTCGCTTCATTACTATTCTCAGGCTGCAAACGAAAATAATCCAAGCCAACTTCACCAATCGCCACCACGCGATCAGTTAATTTAATTGTTTCTAATGTTTTAAGTTGCTCTTGCCAATCAGCCGTAATTTCCGTTGGATGAATCCCAATAGTCGCAAACATATTGGTTTGCGACGATGCCAATACAATCGCCTGCTGCGACGTATCAATATCAGTGCCAACAACCACCATTTTCAAGCCAAGCGTTTCAGCTTGCGCCAATAATGTCTGGCGATCAGCATCGTACTCCGGAAACTGCAAATGACAATGAGTATCAACGAGCATGGCCGCTATTGATGAGTGCAAGTAAATGTTGGTACAGACCAGGTAAGGCGTCCTGCACTTGATGGCCAAGGGCGATAAGCACGGGACCAGAATGAGTTTTAACAACTAACCCTTTAAGCGGCAACGCGAGGGTGAAATCATTGATCAAGGCTACCCCCAAAGCAACTACGGCCAAACCTAAGACACCGCCGAGCAAAAGACCGCCAATACGATTAATCGATCCCAGAAAGGGAATAATTTGAATCAAGTGATAGGCTCGGTCAAGCCAAAAGAACAGCCAGCTAATGACGCGACTGACTATCAGAAATAAAACAAAGAATGAGATAGTGCGCGCCACCGTTAGTGATCCTAAAAACGGAATCAGGGCATCGGCGAGATCAGCTGCATAATAGCCTGCAATCCAGACCCCAAAGATCGTACCGAGAATCGAACCAACCGTTTGAATTAAGCCGCGAACCAAGCCCATCAAGGCACTGCCGGCAATCAAGGCAATTAAGATGGCTTCGACAATCAAGATTTCCATAGCGGCTACTATTCGTTAATTCGAGGGAAGAGCGGTGCCAATTCTGCTAACGGTGTTCCCGGTTCAAGCTGACCCCAGTCAGTTGAATCAAGATTAGTGGCGCCTAACGTAGTGCGCAGTTGCGCCATCGTTGTCGGCAAATATGGCTCAAGCATCAAAGACAAATGACGGAGCGCTTCGCACAATTCATACAACACAGCACCTGCGGCTGCTTGGTCGGTCTTAACGAGTGACCATGGTTGTTTTTGTTCAATCAGTTGGTCGCACGCCGTGATCACTTTTTTAATGATACCGAGCGCCGCTTCTAAGCCACATGATTCGAGGGCAGCATGATATTCTTTCCAGGCAGCGATGATGATCGGTTCAAGCGTATTCCCTTTTGGTCCAGCAATCGCACCATCAAAATTCTTGCGGCTCATCGCGATAACACGACTGGCTAAATTACCAATACCGTTGGCGAGTTCGGTCGCATAGCTGGCGTCAAAACTCGCGGCCTTGATATCACCGTCGTTGCCAAATGGAAATTGTGATAGCAATAAGTAACGCGTGGCGTCAGCGCCATAACGATTTACTAAATCCAATGGATTAATCACGTTACCGAGCGTCTTCGACATCTTCTGGCCATCAACCGTATACAAACCAGTCGCAAATACTTTCTTGGGGATCGATTCGCCAATCGCCATCAATAATGCGGGCCAAATGATCGTGTGGAAACGGGCAATGTCTTTACCGACCAGGTGTAAATCGACCGGCCACCATTTTTTGAATCGTTCATCGTCCACGCCGTAGCCAACGGCAGTGCAATAGTTAAATAATTCATCGAGCCACACATACAGCGTTTGTTCGCTATCCCATGGCAACGTAATAGCCCATGGTGAGTTATGACGCGATACAGTAATGTCATCGAGTCCTTGGCGAATAAAACTCAACATTTCGTTGCGGCGCGATTCCGGCTCAATGACCAATTCACCGCTCGTAATTGCCTGTTCTAAGCGCTCGCCATATTCAGACAACTTAAAAAACCAGTTACGTTCTTTGACTGGCTGCGGCTCAGTGCCGTGGTCAGGGCATTTGCCATCAGCTAGTTCTGACGGCCGCTTAAACGACTCACAACCAACACAATACAGCCCTTCATAATCTTTTTCGTAGAGTTGGCCAGAATCTTTGAGCTTAGTGGCAAATAATTTTACCGCTGCTTCATGACGCGCTTGCGTCGTCCGAATAAAATCATCATTGGTGATCAATAACGCTTGCCAGGCATCAATAAAATACTGGGCATTGCGGTCGCAAAATTCTTCAACTGGCACCCCAGCTTTTTCGGCACTCGTCGCAATCTTATCACCGTGCTCAGCGGTGCCCGCCAAAAAGAAAACTTCGTCACCGCGCTGCCGATGATAGCGCGCAAGCACGTCAGCAGCAATCGTCGCATAGGCGTGACCAATATGCGGTCGGTCGTTAATATAATAAATTGGGGTCGTAATGTAGAATTTCATAGACTAACGTTTTGATTGAGGTGAAACAACAACGACGAACTCGCCACGACTACTACTACTTGTTAGGTGCTCTAATATTTCCGTGGCCGTACCGCGATAGATCGTTTCAAATTTCTTGGTTAATTCACGACACACAACTAACTGTCGTTCGGAATCCGCGGCCACAATTGCCTCAAGTAATTTAGTAATGCGGTGCGTTGATTCATAACACACCGACGTCACTTTTGAACTCAGCATCTCGGCCAACATTGTTTGCCGACCTTTTTTGTGCGGCAGGAACCCGAAGAAACTAAAACGATCAGTGGGTAACCCGGAAATTGATAACGCGGCCACGAGCGCTGACGGCCCAGGAATTGGACAAACAACAACCTCAGGAACTTCGCGCACAACAGCTTGGACTAACAGATTACCGGGATCAGAAATTCCCGGCGTCCCAGCATCGGTGATCACCGCCACATCAGTTCCAGCAGTGAGCGCCTTCACAATTCGAGCTATTGATTGAGCACCACTGTGCTGATGATAACTGACCGTTGAGGTTGAGATTCCAAAGTGCTGCAAGAGCGGTTTTGATGTCCGCGTATCTGCACAGGCGATTAGACCGGCGGACTGCAAAATCCGTTGCGCCCGCGGGCTGAAATCTTCAAGATTACCAATCGGAGTTGCCACAATATAAAGCGTTGCCATGCGTGGTAGTATAGCGCTGGTAAGCCGAAAAAACACGGGTTAAAACCCTTGTTTTTTATCGC
>JAGONZ010000020.1 GCA_017992755.1 Candidatus Buchananbacteria bacterium
TGGCTAAGGTTGACGAGGCGACGGCTCAAAAGTTATTTGGCAGCAAATGGCGGGATTCGCTGATCGTGTTACCATATACACTTGAAGGTGATTATACGAAAGATGGGAAAGTAAAATAGTGAAACAAAAAAACGCCGCGAGCAATCTCGCGGCGTTTTTTTATTTCTGGTATACTATATGCAATCTATCCATGCTTGTCACATGAAAAAAAATTCTCTCCCGCACAAAGCGTGGGTCGTTACGGTTGATATGGGCTATGGCCATCAACGCGCGGCATACCCACTCAAGCAATTAGCGCACGGCGGCATTATCACTGCCAATACGTATGTCGGTATTCCTCATGCTGATAAAAGCTTGTGGTCAACTACTCGTACCGCTTATGAGTTTATTTCGCGCTTTAAAAAAGTGCCGATGATTGGTGAAAAAGTCTTCAAGGCGTTTGATCGCTTTCAATCAATTCCGGATTTTTACCCGCGCCGAAATTTATCAGCTGCCACGTTGCAAGTCACTCAAACGTATAATCTATTCAAAACTCGGCAGTGGGGGAAGCATTTGATTGAAAAACTGGCAGAGAATCCGTTGCCGCTCGTGACGACATTTTTTACCACCGCTTTCATGGCGGAGTATTATGAATATCCAGGTGAAATTTATTGCATCCCGACTGATACTGATATCAGCCGGGCGTGGGTAGCTCCTGATCCTGATCGCAGCCGGATTATTTATTGTGCGCCCAATCGTCGCGTGGCTGAACGACTTAAGCTGTATGGCGTCAAGCCGTCACGAATCTTTTTAGTGGGCTTTCCGTTGCCTGAAGAAAACGTCGGTCCGGAATTAGCGACGATCAAAGCTGATCTATTGAAGCGGATGCCACAACTTGATCCTGGCGGTATTTTCCAAGGCCAATATCAGGGGTTGGTGAATCGCCATCTCGGCCACAAGCGATCCAGAACAACGCGCCCACTCACTATTACGTTTGCTGTTGGCGGTGCTGGTGCCCAGCGAGAACTGGGCGCAACGATTGCTAAAAGCTTACGCCGTGACCTTGCCAGTGGGCGCGCGCGTCTGGAGCTCGTCGCCGGCGTTAATCACGACGTTGCTCAATATTATAAAAAAGTTATTCGCTCATTGCGGCTGTCGCGTCATGAAGGTACTAACATTAATATCTTGTTTGAGCCGACCAAGGATAAGTATTTTAAATCTTTTAATCGCCTGCTTCGACGCACCGATATTTTGTGGACCAAGCCAAGTGAATTGTCTTTCTATTGTGCGCTTGGCATCCCAATTATCATGGCGCCGCCAATTGGTTCTCAGGAAATGTTTAACCGCCGTTGGCTACAATCAATTGGTGCTGGGATTGACCAAGAAGATCCGCGCTATACGAGCGAGTGGCTTTGGGATTGGTTGCAAAGCGGCTGGTTAGCCGAAGCGGCCATGGAAGGCTTCATCGAAGCCCCAAAGTTCGGCACTTACAACATCGGACAAATCGTCAATCATCATTACAAGGCAGCGAAGGAAATTCGAAGTGTTTTGCAGTATTAATTGACAAGATTGAGGCTATTCAATAGATTGTAGGGACAGGTCGCGACCTGTCCGAGTTTGTTATAACGGGGTGTAGCTCAGTTGGTAGAGCGCGCGCTTCGGGTGCGCGAGGTCGTGGGTTCAAGTCCCGCCATCCCGACAAAATATTCGTTGTGACCCTTGCCAAAATAGGCCAAAATCGGTATACTTGAGGGTATTGCCGTAAGTGTTCGGGCATTCATCTCGTCATCTATTATGAAGCGAGCCGACGAAAAACTCTTTCTCAAAGCTTACGACGAACTCGCTGATGCTGTGTTCCGCCACTGTTATTTTCGCACGTATGATCGCGATAAGGCCAAAGACATCGCCCAGGAAGCTTTCATGCGGGTTTGGAACTATTTAGCCCAGGGGAAGAAGATTGATAATATTCGCGCGTTTGTATTTCGGACAGCGACCAATCTGATTATTGATGATGTGCGCAAAAAGAAGAACCGGCCCAGTAATTCACTTGAAGAAATGCATGACGCGGGAGTCGATATTACTGGTACAGGCGCTGCTGAAATCGAAACCCATGGTGATGCTAATATCATGATTAAGCTCATGGAGCAGCTTGATAGTACGTACCGCGATATTATTATGATGCGATACATGGAAGGGCTTACGCCACGAGAAATTTCTGAGATTACCGGTGAGAGCGCCAATATTATTTCTGTACGACTAAATCGAGGGCTGAAGAAAATGCGGGAAATTCTTAAATATCAAGCAGCTAATTCTTAATTATTGTATGCTACGAGTCCGGAGATTTTTTAAGCGGTTTCACCAGGTGAAATTACATCAACATGAGCGCGATGCCATGCGTGAACACTTGTCGCAATTTATTAACAACAATCCATCAGTGCAACGCTTCGCGCCGCCGTTAAATTTTTGGCAGCGATATTCACTTGTTGGCGCCTTGGCGGCGGTGATTTTGTGCGTGATCGGAGTTTCAACATCAGTGGTTGCCGAAGATGCACTTCCAGGTGAATTCCTCTACGCGATCAAAGTTAAATTCAACGAACCGCTGACAAAGATTACTGCAGTGACACCTGAATCAGAAGTCGAGTGGCAAATCAACGAACTTGACCGGCGCTTGACTGAAGTGGATAAGCTCACTGAACGCCAACAAACTTCAACTGCGGCCGCCGTCACCCCTCAAGTCATTAAGAGGGTTGATGCCATGGGAAGCACCCACCAGCAAGCAATTCAAGCGCTCAAAGCGCGACATCAAAGAATTTTCTTAGCGTCATCAACAGCCGCGACAACAACGCCCGTTGCCGAAAAGACCCAGCCAAAAAAGCCAATTGAGAATCGCCCAGTGAAGTCGATAACGACAGCTACCACGACTAAGACTATCGAAAAACACCTGCCAAGAAAGCCAACTGGAGCCCCTTCGGTAAAATCAACCTCGACCCGAGGCCTGATTGACGTAAAAGGTGATCACCAGGTAGAATTGAAATTGCCAGCTTTAAGATAACTTTCACCTTCGAAAGCTCAGCGCTGGCTGAGTTTTTTATTACTTTGTTGTATGCAACATTTAGCAATTATTATGGATGGCAATCGGCGCTGGGCTAAGCAGCACGGCCTGCCGACGCTCGAAGGACATCGCCGCGGCTATGATAAAGTTAAAGCCGTCGGTGAGTGGTGTCTTGATCGCGGTATCAAATACCTGACCGTATATGCTTTTTCCACTGAAAATTGGAATCGGGCTCCAGCGGAGATTGAATATTTGATGAAGCTATTCGAACAAGCGCTCACCAATGAACTCGATGAGTTTGTCCGCTTGGGACTGCGTCTGAAAATAATTGGCGAACGGTTACGCTTTTCAACTGCTATTCAGCAAGCCATTGAACGTGCGGAAGCGGCGACAGCGGCTGGCGATCGCGGCACGTTACAGTTGGGGCTTAATTATGGTGGTCGGTTGGAAATTATTGAAGCGTGCAAACGGTTAGCTGTTCAAACCAGTGATGGAGCAACAATTACCGAAGAATCATTTGCGGCTCAATTATGGACAGCTGGGACGCCTGATCCAGACTTAATTATCCGAACTGGCGGCGAGCAGCGATTGTCGAATTTCTTATTATGGCAGTCGGCGTATAGCGAATTATATTTCACGCCAACATACTGGCCAGATTTTACGGAAACAGACTTAGATGCAGCGATTGCCGAATATGATTCGCGTCAACGGCGATTTGGAAAATAGCGAATAGTAACTAACTTTATTTTTTTATGGAAAGTTGCCTTGAAAGCTTACTCAATATCAATATTGAGCACGCTAAAAAGTTTACTGATCCGGCGGCGACACTTGAACGGCGACGGTATCGGTATGAGCATCCAACTGAAATTGCCGCTTTGAAGTGCATGGATGGACGGTTGCATTTGCCTGTCATGACGCAGACGCCAGCGGGCATCATTCAGCCGTGGCGCAATATTGGCGGTAAATTTGATCTTGGCTGGTACGGTTTTCAGGCTTCAATGGCCAGTTGGGTTGAGTACGCAATTCGTAATGGTAAACGTTGCTTAGTTTTAACGACGTATCATTATGCGCGCGGCGATCATCACCGGGGTTGTAAGGGGTTTGGTTATGATACCGATGCGGCCAAAGCATCAGCGTTTAAATTGAAAGCCCAATTTGAACGTGTGTTTGGCAGTGGCGTGGTGCATACAATTGCCGTGGGTATTGAAACTGATCTGGAAGCCCTGATTCTTCATGGCGAGAAAGGGCAAGTAGTTGATCTCGCCGAGCAAACATTTGTTGATGCCGATAGTTTAAAGCGATTGCTGCAGGAGTTGTATCCATCGATGGATCCGCAGATTCGTCGTGATTTCTTGCCGCTCGTTGAAGGTAACATCCGCCATATCGCTGAAGTCCGGGCGAGCAATCGGCTAACGGTTGAAACTGAACACCGAGAATGGGTACTTGGTATTGGTCGAGGTTTTGATTGGTTACATAAAATTAATACAGCGTTGCTTGTGGGGCCATTTGATCCGAATGTTGCGCCATCGATCGCTGTCGCGGCGAAGTTATTACTTGGTAATATCCAAGAGGGGAGAGTTAGCGGCAAAATTGTCTTGATGTCGTCAGCACTCTATCCGCGTTCAAGTGGCTACGAGCCAGCACTCGCCAAAGAGAAGGCGTTATTCTATCTCAATTTCGCTTCAGAAATTATCGAGCGCGAAGTCCCTGAACTTTTGACGCACTTGGAAAAAGTGGCGATCCGTGTGGATATCAATACCCACAAAGCAGAAGTTGTCTCGTAATTCTATTGTAGGGACAGCTCTAGAGCTGTCCGCATAACCCGGTCCGCATAAAAAAGAAAGCGCCCGCGATGCACAGAGTGCACGCGGGCGCGATGTTTATTCGAATTCGTATGGATGCGTCCGTTGCCAATACTCGCTCGGAGGCCAGTGGTTGATGAGCCAGCCAACCATAATGAGGGTAACGCCGATGATCGGCGGGATCAGGTTGGTGTATACTGATAAACCTTCGTCTACGATCATCATCAGAAACATGAGCGGACCGATGACGTAGAAGACCTTACCCCATTCGCGGTACGCCCGTCGCCGCATTGCGAAGTTGAACACGGAGATGAATCGCAGGAAGCTGCCAATGCGACAGCAGAGTGTCTCGGTTCCTGTTCGCCAGGGGAAAGCGTGCAGTACTGCATAGCCAATGGTGGAAACCCACATCCCAATGTTAAGCGTGATGAGGATCTGGGTGAAGAGCGTCATGCCTTGCATATTGTATGCAATTCCGAGCAGTACGCTCATGAGACAGCAGAAAATTGCCGAAAAACGGACCATTGAAGATTCTCCCTTGTTCGTTTTGGTCGTTAGAGCCTGGACAACTTTTGCCACAGGGGTGTATGCCAGGCGAGTTCCAGGTAATCCCGGGTATCTCGCAGTTTTTTAGTAAGCGTTTTAAGGTGCATTGTTCTCCTTCGTGGGGTAATCTTTTTGACCCACTTAGACCTAGTATAGCACACTTAGACTAATTTGTCAATAGCTTTGCCTAGATGTCATATAAAGCGTAAAATACTAGGATGCTAACCGCTAACAGCCAACCGCCAACCGCAAATATAGCCCCCTTGGCCGAGCGCATGCGGCCGCGGACCCTTGATGAGTTTATCGGCCAGGAAGCCCTGATGGGGCCAAAAAAGCCCCTACGACAGCTGCTTGAGGCTGATCAAGCACCCTCAATGATCTTCTGGGGACCGCCCGGTAGCGGCAAAACGACCTTGGCTCGGATTATTGCCCAGGTCACCAAATCCGAATTCTTTTCCTTGTCAGCGGTAACCGCGGGCGTTAAAGAATTAAAAGCGATTATTGAAGATGCCAAACTACGACAAGCGCATGGCGGCCTGCCTACGCAGGCAGGCAAAACAATCATTTTTCTTGACGAAATTCATCGCTGGAATAAGGCTCAACAAGATGCATTATTGCCACATGTTGAAAATGGAACGATCATTTTAATCGGTGCAACCACCGAGAATCCCAGCTTCGAAGTCAATTCAGCGTTGCTATCGCGTGCTCGCGTGTTTGTACTGGAGCAATTAACCGATGCTGATATTGAATGTATTGTTAAAAATGCTTTAGAAAATTCGGAGCGCGGCTTAGGGGGTCTTAAGATTGCAGTTGATGATGAAACGATCAAATATTTAGGTGGCTTGGTCAGTGGTGATGCGCGAATGGCGCTCAACGCGTTAGAATTTGCAGTGACAGCACAAACTGATTCAAAAAAGATTGTCATTACCAAAGACAAGATCAAAGATGCCCTTGGCCGCACACATGTGTATGATAAGGGCGGTGAGCAGCATTACAACATAATTTCGGCGCTCCATAAATCATTGCGCGGTTCGAATGCGGATGCTGCCTTGTATTGGTTGGCACGAATGCTTGAGGCAGGAGAAGATCCATTATACGTTGCCAGGCGATTAGTTCGTTTCGCCGCTGAGGATATTGGGATTGCCAATTCTCAAGCCTTAACCCAAGCGGTGGCGGGATACCAAGCTTGTCACTTTATCGGCATGCCTGAATGCAATGTAATCTTGGCTCAAGTCGTTGTCTATCTCGCAAAATGTAAGAAAAGCAATGAATTATATGCGGCATATAATCAAGCGGCGCGCGATGTCCGCGAAACGCGTGATGAACCCGTGCCCGTCCATTTGCGCAACGCCCCAACTAAGCTCATGAAGGAATTAGGCTACGGACGTGACTATAAGTACAGTCCGGACTATAATTACACTGAAGATCAGGAGTATTTGCCGGAATCATTAAGGAATAAGAAATATTTACTGTAAAAATGCCTGAGAATTTTCCACACAATTCACTGGGGCAATCACTCGAATCTTCAAGTCAGGAGATGGATGTTGTCAATGAACAGGCTACAGAAGAGAATGCTTCTGAAGTTGCTTTAACTCCCGAACAAGAAAAAAATAAAGCATTTATTATTAACGCCATTTCAGGCGGGCACATTTATTCGATAGACACAATTAAGGAAAAAGTTGGGTTGCCTGAGTCGGTTATGAAATCGCCCGAAGTCAGAGAGGCTATTCTTGCCAGGCTAGAGCGCTACATCTCTTCTGGTTATCCAGATGATATAACTCGAGCTATTCGATTCAAGGATGGTTATGAGGTATCCGATGCGGTTCTTCAAGGGGTTTTTAAAAATGATTTATTGCGTAAATTATCTTATGGTAATGGAAGCCCAATATTTGTTATTAGAAATACACGTGGCTTAGGGGATTTAGCCGAGACACTTTTTAACTTAGCTGAGGTGCAGGAACAACTAAGGGAGTACGCAAGATATAGATTGGCAAACGTGAGGTCGCAGACCGATGATTCCGAAATACCTATAGTCCAGAGACTCAAAGATGAAAAAATTATCCCCGAAGAGGCCATTCGAGAAATTGCTATAGTGGCAATGGTGGAACATGTATTACACGGCAAGGGGAATATTGCCGCAGCAATCAAGGACGCGTTCGCTCTACCTGAGATACGAGATGTAATAGAATTGCCCGCATGGCTAAAGTCGGCGGTAGAGAATTGGGGTATCTCGAAATGGAAAGATCTGGATACTGATATTGATAAGTCGTATCTAGACTATCTACTCAAAACCCCCGATAAACCGTCATGTGTTTCAAAAGAGACTCAGATACCCCAAGGTTTATCTTTGATAGATACTGAAATTTTGTTGCGTAACGAATATAATCTTAATGATTTAAAGACTGAGATGGGCGTTCGACGGGCGCTTGAAATTTTATGTGCATCAGAAGGTTCAGCCTGGGAGGATGCACAGAATATTGCTGGACCGTTTGAGCGGGGTGCGAGTGAATTCGGTCACCTTAAAATGTTTGAATATGTAAAGGGTTCAGCCAATTTACACCAAGCACTACATGCATTTGATAGAGTTATAACTCTTTACCAACAGTCAGGTCTTGCCGGCGATATATTTTATGCCAATATCTTGGCGCAGGTGGCTCGTGACGGTGCACGGTATGAAACCGGAACCAGTCACGATCAGCTGAATAGCATTGCCCAAACCCTAAATACTGACATTACTACAACTCTAGAAACTGCCCGTGAGTACCAGGAAATTGAACAATTGCAATCATTACTTAAAACATTCACCACAGCGTCGGATGTATTTGATTCATGGGTAAGTTTGAAACGTTTTAGTGATTTGCAACAACTTTTGGAGCGTAGTGAAATTCTCGACGAGCTCAAAGAACTTAAAAAATCTGATACCAGTGAACGACTTTATCATTATATTGAGACGTTAGGGTTTCACCCATCGAGTAAAGTTGACATGAGCGCGGTCATGGATTTTTGGAAACATCCCGAACGATTTATTGCAGCTGATGATACTCATACCCGTCAAGACATTCAAGAGCGGAAAAAGCCCTCTAATTATACCCACATTCCTCACTTGGATCTCACTGCAATTGAGCTACGAGACGCATTGGTTGAAGGAGTATTGGATGAACTCCAAGTGTTTGCCCCACTGGAAATTCATTACGACATACCCCGAAACGTCGAAGTATTCTCAATTCGAAAACAGCTGAGCTTGGCGCTTGGTTCACGCAAAGAAGGTGTAGCTGGCACTGCCAAGCAACCACCAAAGCTTTTTAGCGAAATTAATAAAGTATTCAAAGGTCAGGAGCTTTCACTCACCCAATACCTACAGGATGAAAGTATGATGCTCGCTGCCGAAGTCGAAGGTCAGCTCCACGAGTTGTTATATGATGAAACAATCGGTATTCCCAAACCCGAAGTAGTAAGTTATGTAGCCAAGATTAATCTTAAGAGTGATCCGAACGGTGTGCTCGCGGGTAACGATACCGCGTGTTGCATGCCATTTGGAGAAGGCAAAAACACGGTGTATACCTTTAATCCTGATACATCGTTGTTTACCCTGCAAATAATTAAGGAGGGGAGACCGCGTACGATCGCACAAAGTGTTTTGACCAAAGATAAAGATATTAAAAAATTGATCCCTGAGATCTTACGGCAGCTTGAAAGTGATAATACAAACATTCAAGATATCATACCCGAGTCTGTTTTAGTCGAAGCAAAGTCGTATCTGACGTGTGACAATGTTGAACTAGCACCAAATTATAAGCAGCAACTATATGAATCTCATGTGGAGATGATATATAGAGATTTTTTTCGTGAGTATCTCGAGCGGTATGGAGTTTCACAAGAGCTTAATGCCGACATAGTGCCTATTGGTATGGGCTATTCGGATTTATTGACAAATTTACCGAAACAGGCGAATACTTTTGCCCCTCTGGCTCCTGTCGGTTATTCAGATAAGTCCCATGCCCAAGTCTATGCATTGGATGTATCAAAAAAAACTGCGGCGCTACAACGAGAAATTATAAACGCACCCACGTTGTCGCCATCTTCAGAGAAGTCTTATTTTACGAAGGGAGTCGATCACCTGACCTTTGAAGATACGTTGGCAGTTGCTTATCTAGAGGGTAAGGCATATGACGATAATCAGTCTCTGATTACCTATCTTCATAACATAGAGAATGCACTGATTGCTAAGGATATCAACAATCATTCAAAGGGTCGGCCAAATATGAGCCTTAAATATATCGACTCGAACGGCTCAATACGAGGGTATATTTTGGCTTACGAGGGTCGACGCCAGGATGATGAGGCCGAAGCGGGTGATGCCGGCGAATCCATTATCTATATTGCTGATTTAGCAGCAGATACAAGTAATAAGTTGGCAGGAGGTAAACTAATTAAATCATTTGCTGAACTCTATAAAAGAGAATACCTTGACCAGGGTAACTTAACGCCAATTTATGCCCAGGCGCGTGAACAGACATCCTATGCTATCATTAAAAAACAACTAGATGCTTTAGCTAGGGATTCCGGGTATGAATTCAAATTAGAAGAGGAGGGGACATACCAGGTGGGAAATGATACTATGCATCAAGTAATGATCAGGCCTATACTAAAAACTGTATGATCCGCGAAAAATCAGTTGGAATTATCGTCTATCGAATCCACCCCGAAGAAGGCATTCAGTACCTGGTGCTGTATCATCGGGGTAATTATTGGAATTTCCCGAAAGGCCGAGTTGAAGATGCTGAGAGTGAATTGCAAACGGGACTCAGAGAATTGTCCGAAGAGGCAGCGATTACTGACATTGAAGTCGTTGACGGCTGGCGGCAGCAGACACACTTTTTCTTTCGCGAAACTCGGGATGGCAAATCCCAATTAGTGAAGAAAGATTTCGTGTTATACCTCGCCTACGCGCCGCGCGAACTTGATGTTCGCGTCTCCGACGAGCACCTCAATGGGTATGCGTGGCTTGATTATAAAACAGCCATGAAATACATGCGTTTTAAGAATCTCAAGGCGATTGTAACCGAGGCTCATTCATTTGTTACTGAGCGCCATCCGAGCTGACAACCCAGGTCGATTTATGGTATATTGTAACTATCACCTGACACGTTTTTAAGTCATAAATTCTCACATCTATGCAGATGTTTTTGCGCCCCCGAACCACTCGTCGCGAGTTGGTTAAAGATGGGGTGATCTCCGGATTGCTGGAAGTCGTTTATATCGGTTTTGTATCGTTGTTTTTCAGTATCGCGGCAATTGCATTCCCTGATGATTCCAATCTGGTAGCCATCGGCGCGATTTGCTTTTTAAGCCTCGTGGTCTTAAGTGTTGCCGTATCAGGGATTTTGATCTTTGGCTACCCATTGTACTATGCGTTGCAAAAGAAATACGAGGAAGCGCTGGCGATTTTATTTGTTACGTGCGGCACCTTGCTTGTAGTGTTTGCCTTGCTCGTATTAGGCGCCTTTGCGTACGGTATTACCAATTAACCAATCATGAACGTTTTGACTCAACAACGAGTGCATCTGCTCATTGGTGGTGGCATCGCCGTTGCTGTTTTAGTAATTGGTGTTGGCTTGTTTGCGGTGCAGCCATATTTGTTTGATCAAAGCAGTGATGCGGTTCGTACTGCCGCAGACACAACGCCACCTGAACCGTCGGTGTCAGCCGAAGATTATGCGCGTGAGCGTGATCGGATTACTGCCAGTATCAATCAGCAAATTACGGATAACGTTTTGACCGCAACGGCGGTTCGCAGTGCGCGTGCGCAATTGTTACTAGTGCGAGTACCAGCAGCCGAACGTGACCACCATTTGCAACTCGTAACCACTCTTGACCGTTTGGCGGTATTGCTCGATGCCGGGCAGTCGACCGAGTCCGAGGTTGCCAAGTGGCAACAACTGTAAGTAGTTAAATCCAGTTCCATGGCGTTCGTATTGATTAGATTCTTCCCGGCAGTCGGTGCAGTGGCATACCTCGCGCTGTTGCTGGTATTGCCGTACGAGTATCAATATTGGCTGTGGATTACCATTGGAGCCGCTGTAGCTGCCAGTTTGTATGTCGCTTTGTGTGGTTGGCGGCTTCAACGCTTTTATTTCTGGCCACACTTACTCTATGCGGCATTACTCGCAGCGACGGGTGTCGTCACCGTGCTCGTACTCGCACATGAAAATACGGTAACAGTGGTCTCTATTGGTTGGTCTGTCATGCTCGGCTTGTACCTCGAAGCCTTTTTCCGGCATGTATTTAAAAGTGAACGCGCGGAACTGGTTGATATTCACTATGTAGTTAGTTATAGCAGTATCATTACCTGGTTTGCGGTAGCAGCAGTTACGCGTCATGTCGCGACTTTTCTGGCATATGGCTGGTGGTGGTTGCCCCTTGTCAGTTTTATGGCTATGTGGGTCTTGCTAGTGCCCCAGTTGCAAGTCAGCAACCCTGCGATACGGACGACTATTGGCTTGAGCGCCATCGGCGCGTTGTTAATGGCCGAGCTGGCGACGGCAGTTTGGTATTGGCCAGTGAGCGTTTGGGTGGCCGCCGGAGCATTGACTGTGGCGGGGTACTGGTTACAATTGGCGGTCACTGCTCAAATCTGGCACTGGACACGTCGCCAGTTATGGGCGTATGGTGGTTCAACGGCAGTACTGATTATTGTCTTATTGGCGACCGCGCAGTGGCTGTAGGGTGCTTGATGATTAAATTATTTTCTGTATGATTTCTAAATATCCTGTGGTGGTGGTGTCAGTGGTGGCGGTAGTAGTTGGGTTGCTCGCCGGCGTGGTGGGTGCTTTTATTATTACCTCAACGTCAATTCCGTTTTTGAGTCCAGTGCGATTTGATCCAGACAACCAACAGCCAGTAATTATTGAACAGCCTCGTACGGTGATTGTCGAACAGTCAGTTCAATTAGCGCAAATTGAAAATAATTTATTACCATCGATACTGTCACTGTACACTAAGCGTGTTGGTATAACGCCAACCGAACAGGCTTTGAGCACCGCTGATCGCTTAGGCTCGGGGGTGGTGTTGACCGCTGATGGCTGGTTTGTGACTACCAAGAAAGCCTTGGGTGATTCCAAGACAACAGTGTTGGCTGTCGGCTATCAAAATCAACAATCAGATGTTAAGTCGCGGTTAGAAGATCCAATTACTGGATTAGTATTTAGTAAAGTAACGGGCGCGGCGTTACCGGTCGCGCCGTTAGGGGACGCGCGAGCAGTTAAGGTTGGCGACCCGTTGGCTATTATTGGTAACGGCCAATTATTAGTAGTACAAGTGACCCGAATTGGGTATCAATTGGGAACGCGAGAACGTTTAGTGTTATCGTCAGATAAACTACAGCGACAATTATTTGTTGATGCGCCATTAATGCCTGCGCATGAAGGGGCAATTGTTGTAAACCTTAAAGGTGAAGCGGTGGCGATTGTGACTAATGGCGAACTCTTGATGATTGATGCAGTGCGCTCAATCTTGCCACAAGTACTTGCCGGAACGGCAATTAAACGACCACAACTAGGAATTAGCTATTTAGACTTAGCGCATGTGCCGGGACTCTCCGCTTATGGTGATCGAGGTGCGCTCATCACGGCGGTAGCGCGGGGGAGCGCTGCTGCCACTGCTGTCCGAGATGGCGATGTTATTGTCAAAGTTAACGACTCGGAACTGTCAACCGCGAGCGGTCTCGATGATCTAATTAGTGGACGACGTCCCGGTGATCGCCTGACGCTGGAATTGCTCCGAGCCGGCAAGCGCCAGTCAGTTGAAATCACCCTCAAGTAATGTCTCCATTTGTTCATCTCCACGTTCATTCGCATTACTCATTGCTTGACGGCCTGGGTAAGATTGACGACCTTGTTGAACGCGCTGTTCGCTATGAGATGCCGGCAATTGCGCTGACTGATCACGGCGTAATGTATGGGGCGATTGAGTTTTATAAGAAGTGCAAAAAAGCCGGGGTTAAACCAATTATTGGGGTTGAAGCGTATGTGGCGCGCCGACGGCACACGGATAAGCAGCCCAAACTTGATGAAAAGCCGTATCATTTAATTTTGCTGGCTAAAAACGAAATCGGCTACCGTAATCTTGTAAAGCTTACAACCATTGCTCACCTCGACGGGTTTTATTATAAACCGCGCATCGATTGGGAATTACTGGAGCAGCACCATGAAGGGTTAATTTGTTCGACAGCGTGTCTGGCCGGCGAACTTTCGGTCAATATTAAAAATGGCAATATGGAAGGTGCGCGTGAGATGATTACGCGCTACCGTGATTTATTTGGTGAAGAAAATTTTTATCTTGAAGTTCAGAACCATCCACATATCCCAGAACAGCAAGTGCTCAATGACGCCGTATTTCAATTGAGTGCGGAAATGGGCGTGCCGGTAATTGCTACCAATGATGTTCATTATCCTGATAAAGAAGATGATTACGCTCAGGATATTTTGCTCTGTATTCAAACCAAGCGCACGTTAGCCGATCCAGATCGGATGTCGTATATCGGCAATAATTTTTCATTTAAATCGCCGCAAGAAATGGCGACCGATTGGGCTGATCATCCTGAGGTCCTGGCCAACACACTAAAAATTGCTGAAGCCTGTAATCTTGAATTAGTTCTGGGCAAAAATGTGTTGCCAGAGTTTCCGTTGCCTGCGGGTCAAACAACTGATGAGGCCTTGCGCGAGTTATGTGTTATTGGCTTGAAAAAACGGTACGAAACCGTCACTGAAGAAATCCAAACTAGGCTTGAGTACGAACTTGAGGTTATTCAAAAAACTGGTTACGCCGGCTACTTTTTGATCGTGTCTGATTTTATCAATTGGTCTCGTGATAACGGTATTGTTGTTGGGCCAGGTCGTGGTAGTGCGGCTGGTAGTTTGGTCGCGTACCTGTCGGGTATTACTAACATTGATCCGATTAGCTATGAATTGGTGTTCGAGCGATTTTTGAACCCGGAACGTATCTCCATGCCTGATATCGATACTGATTTTGCTGATAGCCGTCGTGATGAAGTGTTGCGCTATGTCAGTGAAAAATACGGCAAAGATC